>DATGOF010000370.1:0-2556 GCA_035306285.1 Acidobacteriota bacterium
GCTATACCCAGTAGAAGGTCATAGGGAGAGAGGGCCCTTCCGCGTATCCACCACTGCCCCAGCTCAAGAACGATTGCCAGGATTACAACTCGTTTCGAAACCTTCTGGAACCGTCCTTCCCTGGCCGGTTCCAGAGCCGCCACGGCAATCGCGTAGGGGATTAAAAAGAAGAAATGTGCTGTTGTCTCCAGATCAGCTGCAAAAATCAGCTCAAACTCGATTTCATCGGCGGGGCGAAACTCCAGCGGGGCCCAGGCCAGCCAGGTGGCAACCGCAATCAGCCAAATCAGCGCACAGGTGCCCCAGCGCATCCCCGGGTCAGTCCCCCCTCCCCACTGCCCGAACTAAGGCGATCGAACGATCAAGGTTAGGTTGAGCCGTTCTCCTCGATCTGACGAACCACCCCATCGATCTTCTGATAACGGATTCCACACGCACAACAACTCCCCACTTCCGAATCACCGAAACGAATTCGATGACCACAAACACACATCCATCCCCTCAAACGTGCCGGGTTCCCCATCACCAGCCCGTGGTCGGGAACATCCCGAGTGACGACGGCTCCAGCACCAACAAACGCATACTGTCCTATCGTAAGACCACAGACTATCGTACAATTAGCACCCAGAGTGGCCCCCTTCCGGACCAGGGTTGGGCGAAGCTCATTCATTCTGGGCACTTCACTGCGCGGATTAAAGACGTTGGTGAAAACCATCGAGGGACCGCAGAACACTCCGTCTTCAAGGGTGACTCCCTCGTAAACCGAAACATTATTCTGGATCTTGACACCGTCCCCTATAATCACTCGCGGCCCCAGCACGACATTTTGCCCGATCCGACAGTTCTTGCCGATCCGCGAGTCTTTCAAAATGTGAGAGACATGCCAGATGGTGGTCCCTTCACCGATCGCGACATTCTCGTCCACAAAAGCGGAGGAGTGAACAAAATACTCTTTGTCCCGGTTGCTCGGAGGGGTTACGGGAGCGGGTTTATCCTTGCCGTCGAGGGCTTCCTGACATCGTCGGAGAACATCCAGCACCTGGATTGCTTCTTCGCCGTCAGTCCTCGGTTTCTGGCGGGTCTGGACGCAGTGGAGGAAGTGAGTACATTCAGCTTCCAACGGTTCCTGCCATTCCAGTGGGACGACTTCAGCATCGGCCTTACTGGCCACCGGCACCTGCCCCTTCCACTCGATGGTGTGCGGGTAGAGCAGCAATTTGTTCTCCGGTTCAACGTCATTGAACACCGCCATTTTACGGTCGCCAACTACAACCAGCTTCTGTTCTTTGAAGGGATGAAGCCAGGATACAAAAATATGCGCTCGGACCCCGCTGGGAAATGACAGAAGACTGACCGTGACGTCTGCAATCTTGTCATGCAGATAATTTCCACCTCGGGCTTGAACCTCGTCTGGTTTTTCTCCCAGCAAACCGAGGATGACGGAGATATCGTGTGGAGCGAATGACCAGAGAATGTTTTCCTCC
The DNA here is from genome assembly GCA_035306285.1 of Acidobacteriota bacterium. Classification (GTDB taxonomy): domain Bacteria; phylum Acidobacteriota; class UBA6911; order RPQK01; family JAPXNP01; genus DATGOF01. The sequence goes on from DATGOF010000370.1 coordinate 1,485, forward strand.
CGCCGTATTTTCCCGAGGTTAAGGCGGTTTGAGTAGATATAGCGGATTCGGCCGAGTTCCCCTGAATCGACGAGCTGCTTTAGTTTGAGAATGGCGGGATGATACCAGAGCAGATGGCCAACCATCAGCACACTGCCTTTCTGCAAAGCCAGCTGATGGAGTTCCTTTCCTTCCTTTACAGACAGGCAGAGAGGCTTCTCGACCAGAACGTCTTTGCCGGCTTCCAGGGCCTGTCGAACCAGAGCTCCGTGAGTCTCCGCAGGTGTCGCGATGGCGACGGCTTTAACGTCGGGATTTTCGAGAACCGATAATGGTGCGCTGACGAGCTGAACCTCAGGGTAGTCTTCGCCGAGCAACTTGCGTCGTTCAGGATCGGTATCGCAAATCCAACCCAGCGTACCGATCTCACTAAAGTTTCGAATCAAATTCTTACCCCAGTATCCGCCTCCGATACAGGCGACATAACGGCCACGAAGCGTTTCCTCTCGGGGTAAATTGGACTGGTCAAGCGCATGTGCAGACATTCTTCAATAACTCCAAAGGATAGATATCGAAATGAAATTTCAATGCTGAGCTCAAATGTCAGGACCCGGGCTCTGTGGCCTCCATGCCTGCGTGGTTGACAAAAAAAAGCTAACGCCGGGATGGAGCGGCTGCCTCTGAACCGGTCCGCGTTAAACGGACACTGTCCGACGAGGGTTGCCTTCTCAACAGGACAAAATCGAGGATGCCCCTGAGAAAACCGTAACCGTATGCAATATGGTAGATGGGAAAGATCACCATTAAGGACAGGAAAAGGTCCCAACCATGTCGGAAAGCGGCCAGCGCAGACGCAACAAGGTCAGCAACGACATAGGCGACCACCATAAAAAGCCAGAGCAAAAGAAGCGGTCGCCACAGTAGTCCCAGCAACGGACCTACTAATAACGAGAGAACGAACAGGCCCGGAATCAAATGGCGGACTGAGGCCGGAATCTTGTGCTTCTGGATCACCCGCACCTTCCAGTAACCATACTGAAAATACTGTCGAAACAGAGCCAGAAGAGAGGACCGGGGCGTGTACCAGCTCCGA
>DATGOF010000371.1:0-4955 GCA_035306285.1 Acidobacteriota bacterium
GGTCGGGAGTTGCGACGATCACAATCTCAGGCTTCTCACCAGCCAGTAGCTCCCGGTAATCCTCATAGGCTTTGGGTGTTTCGGATGTCACAGCAGCCAGAGATTGGCGAGTAGAAGCGATTTGATTGCGGTCCACGTCGCAGAGGCCAACCAGCTTGCAGCGGCCGCTCGCGAGAGCAACATTGAGGATGTTGTTGCCCCACCAGCCACAGCCGATCAAGGCGGTTCGAAAAACAGTGCGGCGGCTCGTTTGGACGTATGGGGCGATTCCGGAGAAAGCTGCAATTCCGGAGACCTGTAAAAACTTTCGTCGATTCAGATTGCTCACTGTAACCTCCCGTACCTTTGAAGAGTACCGAAATGCAAGGAAGGTAAAAAGACAAAATTCTATCGCGGTACCAAACAGACTGGAACGATCCCTTCTCCTCCGATAAGCTACTCTTTCCAGATTCTGCTAGGATCACAGACATCGATAGCGAGTCTGTCCTGGGAGTATAGATTTCTGGACACGCCGAATCTGAACGATAACCGAAACTGGCAGGAGCGATTAGATCATGAAGGTTCGAATCTTTGATAACAAACGACAACTTGGGGAAGCAGCAGCCAACGATGCGGCGGCAATCATTCGTTCTCGGATCGAAGAAAAGGGTAATGCGGACATTATTGCCGCGACCGGTGCTTCTCAGTTCGAATTTCTGGACGCCCTTGTCCAACAGGAAGGCATCGATTGGTCCAAGACCCGCTTTTTTCATTTGGATGAGTATGTTGGCCTTCCGGAAGACCATCCTGCCAGTTTTCGCAAGTACCTGAAGGAAAGGATCGTGGATCGAGTCCACCCCGGAGAGTTCAACTTCGTCAATGGCAATCATCCTAATCCGGCAGAGGAATGCAGGCGGCTCGCAAATCTGATCTCCGGTCGCGAGATTGATGTAGCTTTTGTCGGAATTGGAGAAAATGGGCACCTTGCTTTCAACGACCCACCAGCTGACTTCGAAACCGAGGAGCCCTACCTGGTCGTCGAACTGGATGAAGACTGTCGTCGCCAGCAGATGGGAGAAGGCTGGTTTCAGTCACTCGAGGAGGTACCCCGAAGAGCAATCTCAATGTCGATCAAACAGATTCTGAAGTCAAGGGAGATTCTCTGCGTCGTTCCCGACGAGCGAAAAGCTCGAGCTGTCCAACGTTGCCTCGAAGAAGAGATCAGCCCTATGCGCCCGGCTTCGATCCTTCGTCGACATTCCCGTACAACGTTGTATCTCGATCGAGACTCTGCCTCGCTTTTGCACAATCCGGAACAATATCTATAGGTCGGGGAGGACAGGCAGTCGTGAGTCAGCAGACCTCTTCACTACGGAAAGGTTTCGTCGATATACAAGTTAACGGTTTTCTCGGAATTGACTTCTCGGAACCTGGCCTGACGCTTGATCAAGTTCGTCGGGTCACTTTCGAGCTTCGCGACCGAGGCACCCTGGCATACTGCCCCACCGTGATTACCAGTCCGTGGACTACTTACGAGCAGAATCTTCCCGTCCTGGCACAAGCCCACGAGGAACCCGATCTGAAACCACACCTCCTCGGGATTCACCTCGAGGGCCCTTTCATTTCACCGAAGGATGGTGCCCGTGGTGCCCACCCAAAAGAGGCCACCAGGCCTCCGGACCGCAGCCTGACCGCCCGTCTAATCGAGTTGGCTGAAAACCAGGTATCGATCATGACCCTTGCTCCTGAACTGGAAGGAGCGATTGAGTTGATTCGGTTTTTGGTGGATCAGAAGATCACCGTAGCGATCGGTCATCATCTGGCAACGCGAGACCAGATTCGTACCGCCTGCGACGAAGGGGCTACTTGTGCTACGCATCTAGGAAACGGCATTCCGAACATGATTCCAAGGCATCCCAACCCGATCTGGGATCAACTGGATGAGGAGCGCCTTTTGCTTTCACTCATCACCGACGGCCACCATTTGCCGGACAGTTTCATTCGTGTGGTTACCCGCTACGCGGCGGACGATCGGCTGGTTATTGTCAGCGATTCGTCGCCGCTGGCCGGGCTTCCTCCGGGCTCCTACCAGACATTCGGGCAGGATGTGGTGCTCGAGGAATCGGGCCTTCTCTGGAATCCTCGCGGTGAGTATTTGGTCGGGTCCAGCTACTCGCTTCTTCAATGCATGAACTACCTGGCGGGACTTGACGTCCTGGGAGAGGAGGAATTGTGGACGGTTGGTTTCGACCGACCTCTGGCACTGCTAGGCGTGACGCTGAACCCCGACGATTATCAGGAGCTGCCACCAATCAGCTGGGAAGATGGACGATTTTCAATCGCCAACAACTGAGTGCTTCGCCACCCTTTGACAAGTACAACCTTTTGACCTCAGGCTGAGCGCGGGTCAGCTCCGGCTGCCGTTGCTCGAAACACGAAAAAGCGTTTCGCCGGCTTTCGGAATGACTAGCCAGTCATCGTTGGAACCCTTCCAGTAAACTGGATCGATGGTCGAAGGGTCTGCGTAATCGAGATTAAGTTCGCGACATTTCTCGCGCGGAATCTGCGACGCCAGCGTCACCCGAATTCGGGGAGTCTCCTTTTTGTGGACCGGGTCGTAGTGACCGAGACCTCTGAGGTGAGTGCTGTGTGCCAGTATGCCTCCCGGGAACTGCTGGAAGGTGTCCCACTGCTCCAGAAAGTAGTCCCTCACGTGGTAGCCAATCTTCTCGATCAGCTCTCCATGTGTGTAACTGACGGCGCTGAGATGGGGAGCGTAGATAATTACTTCACCTCCGTCTGCCACCGCCGGCTCGACCTTGTACATTCCTTTAGCCGCTGTCCACAGATCCTCATACATCCGGGGCATCACTGACAGAACCCGTTCAACCCGCTCTTCCAACCAGATGATGTGAACCTGAGCGGACAAGTCAGCCGCCGCGGCGTAGGCCTCCTCCGGCGTGCCGATGTAAAGTCCATGCAGACCTGAATGGCCCTGGACCAGACTGAAGCAGAGTTTGGGGCGGTCGATCAGGGATGCGGCGCGGTCGATCAACTGCCTCACCGGTGTGTACTTTGTTCCGATCACGTCATAGCTGGTTATAATGGCTCCCAGCCAGTGTGAATAGTCGATTACTTCCGGACCGCTTACTCCCGGGAAGAAGTATTTATTGCCGCCCGAAAAGCCGACAACTTCATGGGGGAAGGTCGGACCACAGATAATAACAAAGTCGCTCTCCAGGACCTTCCGGTTCAGGCGTACCGGTACGTCTTTGATCAGCCCTGCATCGTGGTCAAACCCCTCCAGGTAATCACCAACCAGATCCTCCACCTCGGAAGCCTTAATCGTCCCTATGTTTTGAAAGGTTTCAGCAGAGGCCCATTGGTGATTGTGAACGGCAACGTTGCGATAAGTAGATTTGATTTGTTCCAGAGGAATCCCTAAAAGTTGCTCCTGGGAGGCGGCATCCATTGGCTTATGGGTACCCAGTGCAATGAGGAAGTCCAGACTCTTTACTCGCTCACTCAGAAGGTCGCAGAAATTGCGAAAGAACAAAGGGACAGGAGCAGTTCGCGTGCCGTCGGGGATGATAATAAGAACACTCAACCCATCGACCTCAGCTGGACCGAGAGCGTCCGCCATCCATTTGCGGACCTGAGATTCTGAAAGTATTGTATCGGGGTTGCCGCCACCAATCACCATCATGCGCTCTCCTTAAACGCCACTAAAAGCTGAGAAGCCGCCGTCGATCGGGATTACAGTACCGGTTACGAAAGATGATGCCGGCGACAGTAACCAGAAGATCGATCCCACCAGGTCAGCGGGATCGCCGAATCGACCGGCTGGAGTATGGTCCAGAATCGCCTGTCCTCTCTCTGACCAGGCGCTCTTTTCTTCATCCCATAATAGGAACCGATTCTGCTCAGTCAAAAAGAAACCTGGGGCGATCGCGTTCACTCGAATCTTCGGGGAATATTCCCGAGCCATATGAACTGCCAGCCAGCGCGTAAAGTTGTTCACACCTGACTTAGCGGCAGAATAGGCGAATATTCGCGTCAGGGGGCGCAAAGATGCCATCGACGAAACGTTCACGATTACGCCTGAACCTTGCTCTGCCATCTGCTTTCCAAAGACCTGAGAGGGAAGGACGGTACCCAGCAGATTGACGTCGGATACGGCACGGAAGTCGTCTGGCAATATGTCGAAAAAGGAGCGATCCGGAGACGTTGTTGCTGCCGGAGCGTTCCCCCCGGCCCCGTTGATCAAGCCGTCTATTCCTCCCAGCTGCTCCAGGACCGCCCTGAAAGCAACTTCAAGGCTCGACCGATCCAGAACATCGGCTCTTAACGCAATCAGCTCTCCCGGCATTTCTCGAACCTGTTCAAGCAGCTTGTCGGCCTTCTCGGGATGGCGCCCTAAAACGGCGACGCGTGCTCCCGCTCGTACCAGGGCAAGAGCTATCTCTCCACAGAGCACACCGGTTCCGCCGGTAATCACAATTCGATTTCCATCAAGACTGAAGATATTCTGAGGGTCAAATTCGCTCATGATTTTCGTGCTTTCCTCGGTAACTCAACTGGCAAAAGGTTCGAGATGACGGACGAAGTGTTTCTGAAGCATCTCGCTGTAGATATCGAGGTGCTCATTAAGCGACCTGAAAAAGCGAGGTCGAAGGTCAGGATGGTTCAGAACCGATCCAAACGTCACATGCAGAACTTCCCGAGCGTCAAAGTGATCGAAGAGCCCCGGCAAATCTTCATCGCTCAGTTCTGAGCTTGCCGGAATGCGTTCGACCTCGGCCGAGACGTGGTAAGTTGCCCGATCCTCGGGATAGCGTTGCTTGGAGAACTCAAGGATGTCACGAAACAACTCCGCATCCACCTGGGCAAGCGTATGCAGTGCCTCCAGATAGCTTGTCCCAGCCGTTTTTAGATGCACCAAACTACCGGCTAAACGAGCCGCTATTGGATAGATG
>DATGOF010000372.1:0-4130 GCA_035306285.1 Acidobacteriota bacterium
AGGACGGGTGTAACGGCGGTTCTTCCCCGAGGGAGAAAGTATGACCCGGTGTTTGCAGGCTGGTACTCTCTCAACGGAAACGGAGAGATGACCGGCACAACCTGGATCGAAGAATCAGGTTTTCTTGAAAGTCCTGTATTAATCACCAATACCCACAGTGTCGGAGTTGCTCGCGATGCTGTTGTCGAGTGGATGTTTAAGAATCGCTATTACGATCCCGTTTCTGGAGATATTTTCTGGTCCTTACCGGTGGTGGCTGAAACGTACGACGGGCTCCTCAATGACATCAATGGTTTCCATGTTCGCAACGAGCATGTCTTTCAGGCCCTTGACCAGGCCACCGGGGGCGCTGTTGCGGAAGGGAATGTAGGCGGTGGCACTGGAATGGTGTGCCATCGATTCAAAGGGGGTATTGGGACGGCTTCCCGCCGCCTACCAGAAGATGAAGGAGGGTTCACAATTGGGGTAATCGTCCAGGCAAATTACGGCGATCGCAGGAGTCTGACCATCGCCGGAGTTCCGGTGGGGCGGGAAATTGAAGATCTCTTGCCAGATATAAATCCAGTAAACTCGGCCGGAGGCGGTTCCATAATCGTTGTCGTTGCGACCGATGCCCCTCTACTGCCACACCAACTTAAGAGGATCGCTCGCCGAGTACCGATGGGAATCGCTAGAGTTGGAGGCATAGGCGCCAACACCTCGGGAGACATTTTCCTTGCTTTCTCGACTGCCAACGCGGGGGCTTCCCGACGCAGTGGTACGGTCGAACTGAAGATGCTACCCAATGACCGGCTCTCTCCGCTTTTTCAGGCGACCATTGAGGCCACTGAAGAGGCGATTGTCAATGCGCTAATCGCGGCGGAAACAATGACTGGAATCAATGGGAATACAGTTTATTCTCTGCCCCACACGAGACTTCAGCAGATTCTACGGGAATACAACCGCCTGATGGCGGAAGGAAATAATTGAGGACAGCTCTGATGTTCGCAGGCCTACCATGGATTACCTGGTTATTGCTCTTGTTCACCGTTCTTATCGGACCGGTTATCGTCGGAGCTTTCATTCTCAACAGTCGGCGACAACGACGTCATCCGGCTGACCAGAAAGAGCGGTAGTCGCTTTGACGATCATTATTATCCTCCTTGTATATCTTGCGATTTTGATCAGCATCGGTATCTGGGGAAGTCGCCAGTCAAGGAACGTCTCCGACTATTACGTAGCAGGAAAGCAACTCCCTTCCTGGGTGATTGCCTTTAGTACCAATGCTACCGGGGAAAGTGCCTGGCTCCTTCTCGGACTGACGGGAATGGCATACCTGGTTGGATTTCACGCCATCTGGGTGGCCCTGGGCGAGATTCTCGGGGTTGCTCTGAGCTGGGCTTTGGTAGCCCCTCCGTTTCGTGAGTACACGGGACGTTTTAATTCAATCACCGTACCCGATTACCTGGAGGCCCGCTTTCAGGATTCACGGCATCTGATCAGGTTGATTGCTGCGGCCATCATCTTCACCATGGTAACAGCCTACATGGCAGCCCAACTCACGGCTGCTGGAAAGGCCTTCAATTCTTTCGCCGGATTGAACTATACAACCGGGATCCTCATCGGAACGGCGGTAATCCTCTTTTACACGTCGGTGGGAGGATTTAAGGCGGTCGCCTATGCGGATGTCCTTCAAGGCGTACTCATGTTTCTCAGCATGATTCTGATTCCCGTGGTTGGGATAATGGCGATCGGCGGATGGACTCCCCTAATGGAAGCCCTTGGGCGCTCCGACCCTTCCCTGCTCTGGCCGATGGGCGGCTATGGAGTTTCTCTTGAGGGTGTCATGAGCGCTCTCGGCTTTGTAGGAATAGGTCTGGCTTTCCTGGGGGCTCCTCAGCTGCTGGTTCGTTATATCTCGGCACGCGGGCAAAAAGAGATTGTCCGGGGTAGCCTGATGGCTGTACTCATCATCATAGTATTCGACTTCGGAGCCATTTTCACTGGCCTTGCCGGCCGAGCTCTTTTCCCACTCCTTGACGATCCGGAAACAATCATGCCGACCATGAGCACTCAACTTTTTCCTGCCTCTTTTACCGGCATTTTCCTGGCAGTGGTTCTGGCCGCCATCATCTCGACGGTTGACTCGCTACTGATCCTGGCATCTTCGACCATTGTGCGTGACGTGATTCAGCGGATTTATCGACCGACTCTTTCCGACGTTCGTGCATCGCGGATCGGCAAGATCACCACTCTTGTCATTGGCCTGGGAGCTTTCGGACTCGCACTCACCGAAGTAAGGATGATCTTCTGGTTTGTCCTTTTCGCCTGGTCGGGTCTCGGAGTGGCATTCGGCCCGCCTATTCTCTGTTCGTTGTTCTGGTCCCGCACGACCCTCAAGGGTGCCCTGGCCGGAATGTTGTCCGGGTTCCTAGTAACGGTCATCTGGGTTCTGTTTTTGAAGGAGTCCTTCTTCGGGTTGTATGAGATGATCCCTGGATTCCTGGTCGGCCTGGCCGTCACTATCGGAGTCAGCCTGTGTACGAGGCCTCCCGAGGGCGCTGAGAGAGAATGGCAGGCCGTCTACAAAGAACTCAGGCCTGGCATGCACTGAAGTCGAAGCCGGACGGTGATGAGTGACGATCACCTCCGATGAGCCAAAAGGTGAGTCAATGGAGGACGGCCAGCCTCCGATGGAGCGGCAGGCCCCTGGAAGCTCACCAAACCCCGCAACGACACGCAGATGTAAGGGGGAGCCGCCACCACAAACAGACGAAGGATACAGGCCACAACGCACGACAAGAAGGACAGCTACAAGCGCCCCAGTTATGCAAGTGAAATTTCAACTCGAGCTATTGACGGCAGGTGATCCAGCCAACATCGGGACCGGCGGCTCTTCCTCGACGTCAGGTTTCTGCTGTAATCTGATACTGCTCATGCAACGAATATCTTTATACAGTCGGCATTGGTTTGTCTTTCTCGCTTTACTTCTCTTTTTTGAAGTCTCCTGGGCGGCCGATCAGGAACGGCTGCGACTCGCAACCTTCGAGGTTTCTGCAACCCCTCCAATGGGCAGTCCTGTAGCTTACGCTCCCGTCCGGAAAATCCTCGATCCGCTGAGCGCCAGAGGGATCGTCCTTTTGGGTAAGGGCGATCCAATTGTCCTGTGCGCTGTCGACTGGATCGGAATAGGTAACGAAGGATACACAGCATGGCTCGAGGCGCTCGCCGAAGCGGCCGGCACTCATCCTGACCGCGTTACCGTTCACGCCCTCCATCAACATGACGGGCCGCGCTGTGATTTTACGGCGGAACGCCTTCTTGCCAGGTACGGACTTGGGGGCCAATTTTTCGACAATGACTTTCTCCAGCGAACAATCAACCGCGTGGCGGAAGCAGTGAAAGACGCTTTGCAGAGAGCAAAACCCGTTACTCATATCGGAATCGGCAAAGCACGTGTCGAAAGAGTGGCCTCAAATCGGCGGCTCCTCGGTCCGGACGGCAAAGTAAAGCTCATGCGCTACAGCAAGAGTCAGAACCCTGAAGCAATTGCCGCCCCGGAAGGTGTCATTGATCCCTACCTGAAAATACTCAGCTTCTGGGATGACGAGACAGCTCTGGCGGTGATGAGCTACTACGCCACGCATCCGCAGAGCTATTACGGTGATGGAGACGTGACGTCGGAATTCGTTGGTCTGGCCCGTGCACAGAGAGAACAGGAGACCGGTATCTTTCATGTCCATTTCAACGGCGCCTCCGGTAATGTAGCCGCGGGAAAGTACAACGATGGATCGCCGGCAATGCGTCCAGTCCTGACACAACGAATGGCAGACGGGATGCGAGCTGCCTGGGAGAACACTGAAAAGGAGTCGATCACTTCTTCCGATATTGAATGGAAGACTGAAAAGGTTCTTCTGCCACCCGCTAAACATTTCACAATCTCAGAACTCAGAGCTACTTTACAAGACGAGCTGAAGGCTCCCAGAGAGCGATTATCGGCTGCACTCCATCTCGCCTGGTTGGAACGAGTTGATAAAGGATCTCCGATTACTCTGAGTTGTCTAAACGTGGGTTCCGCGTCAATTCTTCACATGCCCGGCGAACTCTTTGTGGAGTACCAACTCGCAGCTCAGGAGATAAGACCTGACCGC
>DATGOF010000373.1:0-3038 GCA_035306285.1 Acidobacteriota bacterium
TTAAGCGCAACGAAGAGCAATCCGTTTGCTGAGCATCGGGATGATTTACAAGGGCTATCGCCATGGTCGGTACCATGGAGAAAGTTGTTACCTGGGCCTCTTCAATCAACCGCAAGACTTCCGCCGGATCAAATCGATGGAGTAACACATGAGTTCCACCAACACCGGTCAGGAACTGCGGAGTCCCCCAGCCATTAACATGAAAAAGCGGTATGGTATGCAGGTGGATATCGCTTTCCCTGGCTCCGGTAGCGATCGCTACCTCAAGGGCATGCAGATACAGGTTCCTGTGAGTCAACATGACCCCTTTTGGATGCCCTGTCGTTCCAGAAGTATAGAAGAGCTCTGCAACCGAGTTCTCGTCGACCTCCAGGATGTCCAGGTCAAAGCTGCTTGAGTGCTTTGCGACGATTTCTTCGTAGTCGATGCCGCCGCGTCCGGTACGAGGTTTCGATCCCAGGAGAACGAACGTCTTAACCGATTGGAGGTCTTGACGAATTGTGTCAATCTCGTCCCAGAAGTCCCGATCGACGAAAAGATACTCGGCACCGGCATCGTTAAGTATATAGCGGAAATCGCTGGAGCGGAGTCGAATATTCAGTGGCAATAAGATGCCTCCTGCCAATAAGACACCGTAATAGGCTTCCAGCAATTCGTGCGAGTTATAGGCAAGAAAAGCGACTCGTCCCCCGGGTGTTAATCCTGATTCCTTCAGGAAGTTTGCCAGGCAGTACGAACGCTCGGCATACTCCTTATAGGTCCAACGTCGGTCTCTACCGATCACTGCGACCTTGTCGCGGAAGAGGTGACGCGCTCTTTCGAGAAACCGCAGGGGAGTCAGTGGGATGTTCATGTCGGAGTTACGAAGATCTGCCGCGCTAATTCTTCACCCAGACTGTGTTGCCCGGAGTCGATCTGAATGTGAACGGGACCATTGAAGGGTGCCTTCTCTACCACTATCAGCTGAACATCTGGATAGATTCCAATTGACGCGAGATATCGCAGCATTTCCGGGTTGTCGTCGTTGACGCGGCGTACCGTTAATCCCTGTCCCGATTCCGCCTCCCAGAGAGATAGAAAACGCTCAGTGGAGATCTCTAAGTCCTTGGTCGGAATTGGGTCGCCGTGAGGATCACGGTCCGGGAACCCCAGCGCTTCGTCGATTCTAGCTTCAAACTCCTCAGAAATGAAATGCTCCAATTCTTCCGCTTCCGCGTGAACTTGGTCCCATGAATAACCCAGGACTTCCGATAAATACAACTCGAGCAGGCGGTGGTGGCGAATTACTTCAAGAGCAATCTTCCTGCCGGCCGGTGTCAGTTTGACTCCTTGATAGGGAGCGTACTCGACGACCTTCAATCCCGAAAGCTTCTGAAGCATATTTGTCACGCTGGCCGGCGTGCACTTCATTCTTTCGGCCAGTTGGGAGGTCGACACACGGTCTATTTCTATCGAAAGCTGATAAATCGCCTTCAGGTAGTCCTCCATCGCCCGGCTGATTGTAATCTGCTCTGGCATTTCCTTTCCTTTACTACTCTCCGACTAAGTCCAATTACATCCCTGACAGTCAGGCTCAGCGGCTGAGGTGGCACATTGAATCGAGATTGACCCTCAGGTAAGATCGAACTTTAAGTAGTTCGGCGACAGTATAGCAAAAGGAAATGAAACGCGATGGCTAACGATTCCGCCTTCAGTGTAAATCAAGAACAGGTGCTGGAGGCATTGCGTAAAATTTATGACCCTGACCTCAAGAGGGACGTCGTGACCCTGGGAATGATTCAGGACATCCACATTGACCAAGGTAACGTCTCTTTCCGGTTTGTGCTGACGACACCGGCATGTCCCGTGAAAGATGATCTTGAGCGTCAGGCTCGGGAGGCGGTGCTTGAGATTCCCGGCGTTCAGAACGTTGACGTAAAAATGGAGTCCAGAGTCCCGGCTCATCGGGCTGCAGCCGGCAAGAAGACAATCGAAGGAGTTCGCAACGTCATCGCCGTGACCTCTGGAAAAGGAGGCGTCGGCAAGACGACAGTTTCGGTCAATGTAGCCTGTGCGTTGGCTGACGCCGGAGCAAGAGTAGGTTTGCTCGATTGCGATATCTACGGGCCCAATGTTCCAATTATGCTTGGCCTTCGGGGAAAGCCGACGGCCCGGGGAAGGATGATTGTTCCGCTGGATGCCTATGGGCTAAAGGTGATGTCGATGGGCTTTATGGCGGAGGGTGACACTCCACTGATATGGCGAGGCCCTATGTTGCACGGCGTCGTGCAACAGTTTCTCTATCAGGTCGCGTGGGGAGAGCTCGACTACTTGGTTGCCGACCTTCCTCCAGGAACCGGTGACGTTCAGTTGACCATGATCCAATCAGTCCCGTTGATGGGAGGCGTGGTCGTCACAACACCCCAGGATGTGGCGCTTTCGGATGCCCGGAAGGGAATCATGATGTTCCGGCAGGTGAACGTAGATGTCCTCGGGATCGTCGAGAATATGAGCTACTTCGTTTGCCCCCATTGCGAAGAACGTACTGACATTTTCAGCCATGGCGGGGGAATGCGGACCAGCGAGAAATACAATGTCCCATTTCTGGGTGGAATTCCGCTGGAAACAGCAATCAGGGAAGGGGGAGACGTGGGGAAGCCGATCGTACTCAGTCAGCCCGACGTTCCTTCCGCACAGGCCTTCCGAGATGTCGCTCAGAAGATTGCGGCTCGCGTTTCAATCCTGAACATGAGCGAGCAACCCACCGTCGATCTGCAGATGTGACCTTCAAGTCTGGTTGGTCGATATCAGATCTGACACGTGACCTGTATCCGATCGCAGAATCAAGATCTATTGGAAGCGAGGATGTGGAAAAACTATGGCTGAAATGATTGTTGCGTTGCCCGGTGACGGAATCGGCGAAGAGGTAGTGGCGGAAGCGGTCAGAGTGCTCGAGCGGTGTGCTGACCACAACGGCATAGCAGTTGACATCGAGAGATTGCCGATCGGCGGCAAGGCAATCGACGAGTATGGAGAGCCGCTGCCCGAGTTCGTGCTGG
>DATGOF010000374.1:0-4393 GCA_035306285.1 Acidobacteriota bacterium
ATCAACATCCCGGAAGGCAACTGAGCCCCGGGCGTGAGGACGATACCAGAGACTCACAGGTCGGCTATCCTGCCAAAGGACATTTGGCTGGCCATTCGAATTGAGGGGCCCGCCTCCCTTTAAGCCCCCCTTAGCTACCGCCCGTTTCTGCCAGGGCCAGGCGTGAGTATCCCATTGCCCCTTCCCGCAAGAAATTCACAAACTTGGAGCGGTCCCGAGTGAGACCGGGAAACGTTGCAAGTGTTTCTTCACGGGGAGAGATAATGGCATAGAAAGGCAGAGCGATGGTTCCAAATCGCTCTCTTTCCAGCTGCTGATTGGCTGCATGCTCCGGTTGCGTTCCATCCGTATAAAGTCGAACCAGAACAAAATCCGATAAGAGTGCTTGTACCTCGGGCAGCGGGAATATGTTTGCCTCCATCCAACGGCAGTTGGTGCAGGTGTAGCCGGTGAAGTCGATAAAGACAGGCCTGTCTTCGATTCGAGCACGCTCCAACGCTTCATCATAGCTGGACAGCCAGCTCTGCGCGGTCTCCCCTCCCGATGTCTGCCCAAATGACGCTACCTGCACTTCCCCGTAGTCACGCGGAGGAAGAAAGGCGTCTAACTCACCCAAGGGAAATCCGAACAATCCTCTTAGCAGATAAAACGAAACAGCCAGGAAGGCCGTAGCAAATAAGACGCGAAATACACTAACCGACTCGGAAACAGTTTCATGGGGAAAGCGGAACCAGCCCAGCAAATAGCCTGTCGCCACCAGAGCAATCGCCAACCAGACGGCGATGAAAACCGGTCGAGTGATGATCTCCCACTGATAGACAAGATCTATGTTGCTAATAAATTTTAGAGCCGCAGCCAGCTCAAGAAAACCCATGGTGATCTTCACCGAATCCATCCAGTTACCGCTTTTGGGAAGCGCCTGTAGCCAGGACGGGAACAGGGCCAATAGGAAAAACGGCATGGAAAAGACCGCAGCAAATGCCGTGACTCCCAGTAGTGACCAGAGGACATCACCCTGTAACGCCGCCACCATTACCGTACCAACAAACGGCACAGTGCAGGTAAAAGAAGTGAGTGAGAAGGTGAGTGCCATCAACAAAATTCCCGTCACTCCCGTGGAGCTGGAAGACTTTCGGTTGACAGCATTCAGCAAGCGATTGGGGACAGCAATCTCCACCACACCGAAAAGACTCAGGGCGAAAAAGACAAAGATTCCGGCAATGATTAGATTGACAAACGGGCTGGCAGCAAGACGATTGATCCCGCCGGCACCAAAAAGAAACGTCAGCAGAAAACCGAGTAAGGTAAAGGTAAGGATAATTCCAACCGAATACAAACCGGCCTCGAAGACAGCCCGACTGCGGCTTCCAGTACCTCTCTTCGTAAAATAGGAGACCGTGATAGGAATCATGGGAAAAACGCATGGAGTCAACAACGCCAACCCCGCCATGGTCATGGCAAACCAGATATAGGCCATGGTACCGACGGGCAGACCCGATCCCTGTGTAGCTAAACCTTCCGCCGATCCGGTGGAACCGACGGCATCTTCAGTAAGAGCCGCCACGGCTGGCTCCTCCGCTTCAGTCGGGAGCGTCGCAGTCGGGGCCTCCTCTCCCTGGGATGCTGCGGACACGGCCGCCCCAGAGCCATCGCTTTGCGGCGAAATGATTCCGGATCCCGGAATAATGGAAAGATAGCTGCTCAAACTTCGAGTCTGTGGCGGCAGACATGTATTATCGTTACAGACCATGTATCTGACCTGGATGGTCAGTTCATGGTTGCCTGGCCCTGCCATTTCTTTGACGCGAACCGGCACCGTGAAATCAACCGAGTCTTCAAAGTAATTGGTTTCCATCCCGAAGTTCTGATCAAACCAGGGGATCGGCTCGGGCTGTGTCGGCGAACCGGCACCGGCAAAGATATCGTTCTCAACCACACTGATCGTAGTCGGGATAGGCCCACCGGGAGGGACGTCCATTGAATAGAGATGCCATCCCTCTCCAATCGTGGCCTGGACGATTGCATCGAACCTATCTCCTACACCCACCTCCGCTTGCTCGACGCGGAGCTCCAGTTGAACTTCATTCTGGGCATAGCTAAACGAGGACAGTAGGACGACGATCAACAATATGTAGATATGTCGGACTACGCGACTCATCATTTGTCTAGGACGAGGATTTGAGCTGTAAGGTTCCGGATTTACTCCTGTTATCGAGATTACCCCCTCCGGTGTCTGCCGGAAAGTCACCATCGGTCTCGATAACTTTGGCCTATAGCCTAGATTATACCAGCCTCTTCGAAGGAACGGTGTTTTAGCTCAGAACGCTAACCTTCCCAAACCAGTCTTCCTTCGACAATCGTGAACCGAGGCTTTCCCTTCAGCTTCCACCCGTTAAACGGGCAGTTCCTCGCTTTGGACCGGAACTGGTTGACATCGACCGTCACCTCCGCGTCAGGATCGACCACCGTAACGTCAGCAACAGCACCCTTGCGGAGAGTTCCTCGATCGAGTCTCAAAATCCGCGCTGGATTGGTACTGAGCAATTCGACAGCCCGAGTCACTGAAATGACTCCTTTATGAACGAGAAAATTCCACACCAGTGGAACGGCTGTCTCCATGCCGATAATTCCATTCGCAGCTTCTTCGAATGTCACATCCTTTTCAAGCGTAGTGTGAGGGGCATGATCAGTGGCTATGCAGTCGATGGTCCCGTCCGCCAGGCCCTCCAGCATTGCTTCAACGTCAGCCTTCGAACGAAGCGGCGGATTCATCTTGAGGTTTGTATCGTAGTCAATTAGGAGATCCTCAGACAAAATGAAATGGTGCGGAGTTACTTCACAGGTCATACTGATGCCCTGTTTCCGAGCCATGCGAACCCAATCCAGGGAGTAGCGACTGGAAATATGACAGATGTGAACACGTGCCCCGGTGATCCGTGAGAGCATCAGATCGCGTGCGACATGCATTTCTTCGGCGATAGCATTCAGGCCCCTTAATCCCAACCGAGTCGACATCGTTCCCTCGTTGACCGATCCACCGGCGGCTAGGTCCAGGTCCTCGCAGTGGTCCAGAACCGGGATGTCAAACCTCCTTGCATATTCCATCGCTCGCCTCATAACCTGGTTATTCTGCACCGGGCGGCCGTCATCGCTGATCGCCACGATACCGGCTTTGACCATTTCACCGATCTCTGCCAGTTCTTTGCCAAGCGAACCCTTTGTCACTGCGCCGGCCGGAAATACATTGGCGAGGCCAACCTCGCGGGCTCGACTCGTAATGAATCTCGTAATCGACTCGGAATCATTCACGGGAGTGGTGTTGGGCATGCAAAGGACACTCGTGAAACCACCTGCGACAGCTGCCCGACTACCGGTTTCAATGGTCTCCTTATCTTCCCTGCCGGGTTCGCGAAGATGGACATGCATGTCGATGAATCCGGGTGCTACGATGCACCCTGACACATCGATTCTTTTCCCGGAATCCTGAGTCTTAAACTGGCCAACTCCTTCAATCCTTCCGTCCTTTATCAGAAGATCCCCGGGCTCGTTCAATCCTTGAGACGGGTCAATTAAATGTCCCCCTTGCAACAACAATGTCATGCGATTATCTCCTCGGCCGGCGTCTGTCGCCCTCCCAAAAGCAGGTAAAGGATAGCCATTCGGGTAGCGACTCCGTTCTGCACCTGCTCTAAAATCACGGACTGCCTGCAATCGGCGATTTCAGGGTCAATTTCAATTCCACGGTTGATCGGTCCGGGATGCATCACGATCGCGTCTTTCTTTGCCATAGCAAGACGTCTCTTGTTGAGTCCATAGAAGGCGAAGTATTCCTTGACTGAGGGATAAAAGACCTCCCGTTGCCTTTCCCGCTGAGTTCGAAGCATGATAACGACATCAGCACCGTCCAACGCCACATCAATATCGTTAGTCACGGAAACTCCGTAGCTGGCAAAATCCAACGGTATAAGCGTCTGGGGCGCGCAGACAACCACCTGAGCCCCCATCTTTACCAGCAGTAGGCAGTCGGATCGCGCGACACGGCTGTGAGCTATATCGCCAATAATCGCAACCTTAAGCCCTTCAAAACGACCTTTATGATCCTGAATCGTGAGGGCATCCAGAAGTGCTTGTGTCGGGTGCTCATGCATCCCGTCACCTGCATTGACAATGGCGCAGTTTCGACAATGCTTAGCCAGCAACTGGGGTGCACCGGCGGCATGGTGCCGCACTACGATAATGTCAGGATTCATCGATTGCAGGTTCTTTCCGGTATCAATCAGAGATTCACCCTTGACGACACTGCTGCTGGAGACATTGAAATTGATTGTGTCGGCACTCAGTCGCTTCGCCGCAATCTCGAATGATGAACGGGTGCGAGTAGAAGGCTCAAAAA
>DATGOF010000375.1:0-6087 GCA_035306285.1 Acidobacteriota bacterium
ACTTCGTCGCTGAGATGCAAGCGTACGCTCGAACTGGTATCGATGAGGATTCCCATCAACAAAGGAAGGTCTGTCTGTCTGGAGAAGTTCGTGATTTCCTGCTCTTTGCCATCTTCATATACAATGAAGCGTTCTCTTGAAAGGTCTGTAACGAACCGGCCTTTTTCGTCGGTAACGGTTACCAGAACGTTGACCGCCTCGACGTCGACCCTTATCTGGGTGTCTTGAGCTGCGACACCAGTAACCAGGAGTAATGACGCGAAGACGATTTTGAAAAGAGTGCGCATCCTAATAAACTTACCTGATTTGTTTGATCACTTATTTTAACCCTTTTGAGAGTTGGCTGATGAGCGAGAGGCTGAACACATTGAACGAGATCATCTTCAATATTGTGGAAGAATGGTACGAGCGCATTAAGCAGCATTATGTCACGCCCGAGGAAAGCAGAGAACTGGGTGTTGAACCGGAGATAAAGAGTTTCCATGAATTCGGTCACCATCGAATAAAGTTTGCCCGCCAGGATGAACTGGACGTGACCTACGGTCTTTCCGTCGACCAGGACGAGAAAGATGGTCGACTCGTCATTGTCTCCAGCGTGAATAACAAGTCGGAGCGCTTCAACTATGACGTGTTTGTTGAGAGACTGAAATCTCATTACTGGCGCAGTCGCCACGAGAAGCCGTGGACCGAACCCGAGATTGATCGCTTTGCCTACGGGGATCTACTGGAATTTGAACCGACTATGGGTAAATCGGTAGCGCTTGAGATCCGAAAAGACAAGGCCGACATCGTGAAGCTTTCCTTCGTCGTCTCTCCTCACCATGAAGAGTTGCTGATGAAAAGGAAGGACCTTCTGAGGGATTTGATTGAAAATTATTGTCTTTATCCCCTGCAGAGAATCTATGCTGAGTCTTATCGAGCTGAATAGTGAGCTCATGGCGTCCAGCTCGTCAATGGCTGTGCCTTTATACTGACCGCTTAGACGAGAATTGAATGGAACGGGAGTAAAAAATGGAACCAGGAGAGGAAGAGAAACTCAAAATCGAGGAGTTCATGAATCAGGAGTTTCACTGGAAGCTCTCGGCTGGAGAGTGCAACTTCCTAATACAGTTACTGGTACACCTGGTGCAGGAGAATCCCCCACTTGTACGGGATGCCCAGGGCCAAAAAGAGAATCTTAACTATCAAAGCATCAGAACGATCGTTTTGATCAATGAAAAGTTAAGCCAGCAGTTACAGGAGTATGCCCGCGAAGCATCGATCGGTCTGGGAGAAGTCAAAGCTCAGACAAATCGCGTCCAATAAGGACTACTACAGCAGTATGCGCTTTCCAACATGGGGATAAGTCATGGATGAACAGCAGGTCGTAGAAAACCTGAAAGGAAAACGCCTGGCAGTCATCGGGCTAGGCAAGATGTCGGGAATCCTCTTGCGAGCCTTCCTCGACCGTAATCTAGTCTGTCGCGAGAAGGTAATCGCGACTGTTCGCCATTCTGAGCGAGCCAAAGAGCTTCAGGAGGAATTTGGCATCCCAGTAGGGACCAGTAATTTACACGCGGTGCAGGATGCTGACTTAATTCTGCTAGGCGTCAAGCCCGCGACAATAGCGCATGTCATCCATGAAATCGGTCCGGTGCTGAGAACGGATCAGTTGGTCATTTCAATCGCTGCCTCCGTCTCCACCCGAACCATTGAACAAGAACTCCAAATCCCGGTTCCGGTGGTCCGGGCCATGCCCAATACCCCCTGCGTCGTAGGAGCAGGGATGACGGGGCTGTGTCGCGGTTCTTCTGCGCTGGATGAGCATGTTTATCTGGCCCGTGCTCTCTTCGCTTCGGTGGGTAGAACGGTGGTCGTTGATGAGAAACACATGGATGCAGTCACCGGACTTTCGGCCAGCGGGCCTGCCTTCATCTTCATCATTCTGGAATCGCTGGCAGAGGCCGGGGTCAAAGTGGGACTGCCCAGAGACATTGCGACCTTGTTAGCCGCTCAGACCGTACACGGTTCGGCGCGAATGGTTCTTGAGACAGGGAGTCACCCCGCTCTTCTAAAAGATGCAGTGACCACGCCTGCAGGCTGCACAATCGACGGTATCATGGAACTCGAAGAGGGTAAGCTTCGGGTCACCCTGATCAAGGCTATCGTGAAGGCGACGGAAAGGGCGCGTGAGCTGGTTCAGTCGGAGAACGGAAAAGGGGACCGGTGTTGATCAACCGTCGGTCGGCCGGTAAAGTGCTGAGTAGGTATCTCTTTCTTTGAGCCGGGCTGTTCGAGTACGGGCGGCAGTCTCGCCGCTTTGAATGGTGATGAGTCCGGTCCATAGCAAATGACAACGAAGGAGTCATCACAATGAAACGTCATTCTGCTCTCATTCCGGTCTCTCATGATCACCACCACGGTTTAGTCCTGGCTCAAAGACTGAAGAGGGGCTATTCCAAGTCGCCAAGCAGCGACTGGCCTGATGACTTGTTGGAACAAAGAACACGTGTGCTCGACTTCTATCGCTCCCAGCTGGCTCCCCATTTTCGAGCTGAAGAAGATTTCCTTTTCCCCCTCGCCGAGCAGTACCTTGAAGATCGCCAAATCGTGTCAGAGCTCCGGCAAGAGCACCAAGACATCGAGTCTCTGATCGACTCTTTAAGAGAGACTCAGGAACTCTCGGAAGCGTTTGCGAAGCTTGGAGAGATACTGGAAAGGCACATTCGGAAGGAGGAGTCCGTTCTCTTTGAGAAGATGCAGGAGAGCGTACCCGAAGCTGAGTTGCAACGAGCCGGCATCGGAATTGAAGAGTTCTACGCTTCAGTGGGGAAAGAAAGCGGTCATACCATCTTCTGAATACCGGCCGCTCAGCACGCCGATTCGTCGGATCCGCTTTTTATGCAACATCCTGGTTTGATCTTGATCTTATAGTTGAGGAGTTATGATGATGAAATGGGTGAAGAGCGGATTTCTGCCGTTGATATTCCTATCGGTCATCTCGTGGTCACCTGCGCAGAATCAGGGTCAAGTCCCGGCCAAACCGATGCAGCTCGAAGTCCGGGCGGAGTTTGAAGGAGCGAACGCTATTAGTGTTTTGACCTGGCGCGATGAGTCAGACAATGAGCTGGGCTTTGAGATTTTGCGCTCCGATAATGAAGGGGAATTCAGAGTCGTCGGTATGGTCGGAGCGAATACCACCAAATACCGGGACAATGTCGGTCGATACGTCACGGGAGCCTTTATGTATAAGGTCAGGGCCTTCAACGAAGCTGGAAAAAGCGAAGATTCCAACACTGCCTCGGTTTGGTTCTAATTGCCCTGAATAGCCGACTGGTTCTTTTTTGCAACTGTTTAAGGATGGTTAAAGAGTATTCTCCGGGTGTCCCGCGATTGCCAACCTCAGAAGGGGGATAGCGTCGTGGAGAAACCCGCCGGGAAACCGCTCCCGAACCGATTCACAGGGGATGCTTTCAGTTAAAGGCTTCTCCCCGACGCACTCTTTGTATCGGCAGAATCAAAATCTGACTTTAGCCCTGAAGACATAGTAGAGTCAAAGTCGGTGGTCGGGATGCCGAGGGAACCTGAACAGCCTGTCCGAGTAAATGTTGGTGAGCTTCCTCAAGTACTTCGATTATTTCATCCTGCTGCCCCTTTTGGCCCAGCTGCCAGTACAAATGGCCTATCGATTGTGTCGATTTCGTGGCTGGGTTCAGGCTCATATGCGTGTTGACTCCCGGAAGCACGCCGAGCGCAACATGCACCGTGCTTTTCCCTCGTTACCGCGCGAAAAGGTGAAAAAACTGGTTTTGGAGCATTTCCAGGTTAAGGCCCGAGACGAGCTCGAAGCTTTCTGGTATTCTCGCCCTCTTTCCTTCCTCTCAAAGTTCGTTCGGATCGATGGTATGGAGGAGTTGCGGAGGGCTCTGGCTAGTGGGAAGGGAGTGCTCTTTTTCTCCGGGCACCTGGGAAGTCTGGGCCTTTGCGGGGTGGTCGTCTCAAAGCACGGTATTCCAGTCAATATCGTCGCTCGGTCGATTGACCCCGAAGAGAATCCACTCCATCCTGCCGCCCGAGAGTACAACCGCAAAAAAGTGGCCTGGATTGAGGAGGCCACTTCTCGGAAATTTCTTCTTACCCGTCGTGGAAACTACCCTCGTATTCGCGAATTACTAAGGGCAGGAGAGGTCGTAATGATTGCCATCGATGTCTTACCCCAAGCCGTGAATCCTCGACGCTCAGTTCTTATCGAGTTTATGGGACAGAAGGCGATCTTTGCCGATGGAATTGCCAGTCTCTACAAGGAAACAGAGGCCAGTCTCATTCAATGGACGATTCATCGAAATCCAGAAACGGGGATCCAAGAGCTTGAACTCAGAGATGTCACCTCCCGGGTCGGGCGCCAATGGGAAAAATGGGAGATTATGCAAACGCTGGCCGGTCTCATCGAGGAAAAAATTCGGAAGTATCCAGATCATTGGCACGTGTGGGATTCTCTTCATCTTTACGAGAGAGATGTTCGCAACGGTGAGGTAAGAGAGTTGGCGACGGGTTCTGATCAAAGGGTTGGGAGATAAGTGATTGGGATGCCTTTTCTACTCGATGACCACTTTGATCGAGGCACTTCCAACTTCTTTGCTGATTACAATGCCTGGGAGCCCTGGAATGTTGATTACAAGCTGGTTCAGTGGATGACGCCGTACTGGCAGCATTCGAAACCTCCCTTAACTTTGAGGCTACCAGAACGCGGTCCGGAAATGATGCCGGGTATTACCGGCTTCGTGAGCTGCCAAAACCTCATGGACCGAGAAGGCGGTTTTCTCGTCGTTGTTGATTTCATCCCCAGACAGGCTGGAATCACAGGCGAGCATTTCGGAGTATTCTTGCGCGTCCACAATTCAGACTCGCCGCACCACAGTGAGCGTATTGGGGTGGCGATCCAGAGTTCCCGGAATCCTTCTGGTCAGTGTGAAGGAGCTGAAGCTTTCCTGCAGCTCACCGGACGTTTGAAGGATCGGACGAAGATTGAGTACGGCCATCGCTTCGTTTGTTTTAAGTTGAAAGAAGATGTATTCGCATCGGGATTGAATCATCGGCACCGTGTGGAATTTGAAGAAAGACCGGAAGAGGAGGGCGTCAGCTGGGAAGCACGGATCTATCGGTATGGATTCTGGGGGTGGTCACTCCGCGGTTGTGAGGCGGTCTCTGAAGAGGAACTGGACATTTACACGCCGTCGCTGCCGGCGGGTGTGGCGGTGGCCCTTGGCCCGGGCTTCGGTGCTCGAGTAGACGTGGATTCAATCCGCGTTGAGCGCCTCGATCAGTAATTTTCCCATCGATGTTCCAATCTCACGATGCCGAAGTCCAGACCTTTCGACGTAACAATGAAAGGCTCGACCCGTTCACGGATGTCATATCCTTGCAAATTTTCTTCATCCGTAGTCCCCACGTTGAAATAATAATGACCCGGCAGCAGCTGGAGGTTTGGATAGACGATCCTGGCGTAATAACGATTACCGTCTAACTTGAGTAGAGGGACGGACTCCATAGTGCTGGCGACGGTATACACGACTACGCCGTCATTTCTAACAATTCCAACCGCAATTCCTGGAACGCTGTCAAATTCCGGCTCAAAGCGAGCCCAGACCTCGAGCGCCAAAGTGTCTCCCGGTTGGATTCGTACAGGTCGTGTGGGATCCGAGCTACATAAGCGAGCTGATTCAATCCAGCAGAGCGGTTTTTCCTGAAGTCTGCGGTCGGCTGGCTCGCTCTTCTGCGCCTCCTCGCGCAGTGTGTCTCTATAAGCATCGACTACGTCCGTAGCGTCTCCCACACGTTTCTCTCTTCCTCTTTCCAGCCACATGGCGCGATCACAAAGTGCGCGAACCTGGTAAAGATTGTGGGAACAAAAAAGAATCGTCTTTCCCTGCTTCTTGAAGTCGACAATTCGGTCGGTACTCTTCTTTTGAAAGTACTGATCACCAACCGACAGCGCCTCATCGATAATCAAAATGTCGGGATCGAAACCTGTGGCGACTGCAAAGCCAAGCCTGACATACATTCCCGAGGAATAGGTTTTCACCGGATGGTCGATCGCTTCCCCCAGTC
>DATGOF010000376.1:0-3490 GCA_035306285.1 Acidobacteriota bacterium
TTTCAATTCGTTTCCTTTCCTGTCTCGTGCGCTACTACCAGTCCACTACAGAGCCGTCGAATTCGTCGTAAGTCTCGGGATTTCGCCAGTCGTGGCCGCTCTTGTCAGCCATTTGATTGTCGTCGAGCTCTATGCCCAGCCCGGGCCCCTGAGGAAGATCGATATAGCCGTCTTTCACCTCAAAAGGCGTTTTCAAATAACCTTCGCCAAGACTGACCTGTTCCTGGCATAGAAAATTCGGGATGGAGGCAGCCATCTGAATTCCGGCTGCCAGGGAAATGGGTCCCAGAGGATTATGAGGCGCAATTGCGGCATAATACGCTTCGGCCATTCCAGCGATCAGACGGACCTCGGTTATTCCTCCGGCGTGACAAAGATCGGGTTGCAGGATGGTGGCTGCTGACTTCTCGAGGATTTCTCGGAAGCCCCATTTCGTAAAAATTCTTTCTCCGGTGGCTATGGGAAGGTGGGTCGAGCGGGCAATCTCGGCCATCGCGTCGACATTTTGGCACTGGACGGGTTCTTCGATAAACATCGGTTGATAAGGCTCCAATTCTTTGACCAGCACCTTCGCCAGCTGAGGGCTAATGGCACCATGGAAGTCAATCCCGATGTCAACATCGCTCCCTCCTGCTTCACGCAAAGCAGCAAAACCATCAACCGCCTGCTGGACAAAAGCTGGATTCTCCACGATTCGGGCCGGTCGGTCCTTGCGGACTCCGGTCTTGAAGGCGGTAAACCCCTGCTGACGCTTCTGCTTGAGGTCGTCGGGGCTGGAAGCGTGAGCGTAGACTCTAATCCGATTGCGGGTTGGTCCTCCCAGCAGTTCATAGATCGGGACTCCCAGCGCCTTACCCTTAATGTCCCACAGAGCCATATCAATACCACTCAATGCGCTGGTTAAAATCGGACCACCGCGATAAAAGGCGTGCCGGTAAATAGCCTGCCAGTGGTGTGCCACGCGACGGGCGTCCTGCCCAACCAGGTAAGGCTCGATTTCCGCAACTGCTTCCGCACAGGTTCGAGCCCGCCCTTCCAGAATCGGCTCACCCAAACCGATAATGCCAGCGTCGGTATGGACTTTGAGAAAGAGCCACCTCGGTTTGACCAGTATGGTCTCCAGTCGGGTAATTCGAATTGGCTCGCCTGGACCGGGGTTTTCTTGCGCAAACAGGGTCTCTCCTCCGGCAGTCAAAGAAGCGGTGGTGCCTGCCGCTATTCCTCCTAGAACAGACTTCAAGAAATTGCGCCGCGCCGCCCTTTCCCTTCGCTTGCTTGTGGTAGGCATAATCTCTCCCCCTCTCTTTATTTTTCGAGCTCAGGAGTTAATTGTTGGAGCCAAGAACTTCAATCCAGTCCACCCTCGAACTGTAATCGCTTCCTCGGCCCGCCTTTAGATCCGTGAATCCGATCTCCCAGACCTGCTTCAGGTCAGGGAGGCCCGTTTCAGGCGCCAACTGGAAGCTATTCAGGTCGACTTCCCTCCACGTCAGCTCCTCGGCCACAAATTCATGAACGTGCCAGTCATCGGATCGATCATCACCTTGATCGGAAACGAAAAAACGTCCGTCCGGGAGCCGGATCAGAACACGAAGCGAATGCCCTCCGCTTTGTCGACTTCGCCACCTGATGACCCCCTCAGACAAGTCGACAGGTCGGCCGTCATTTAGAGAGAGTGTCACTGCCCATGTTCCATCACACTCTCCCGACCAGACATAAAAGGGGTCGTTGGGAATCTCAGGATGATTCGATTTCTTGATTCGATCGGCACTGGTGCCATAACGATACAGTCTCAGTTGGGGGTTCGCGACATGATCTTGGGTAACCGGTATTTCAGCCGGGATCTCTTTCCAGTCCTCGCGAAAAATAAGGGTTCGTTTAGACTGCCACGTTACCGAGAATGCTGAAAGTGCCACAGGCACCGTCAATCCCCATGTCAGCCCGGTTATCAACGCCACCTTCGCTTTCTTCATCGGACGTCTCCTGTCTTATTGCCCTTGAACCAGGTTGCGCCCCTTTACCAGCGCTGCCATTTTTGCGTCGGCGACGCTGCGGGGCAGCATCCAGAAGCCGCAATCGGGGTGCACCCATTGAATCCGTTGTTCGCCGAGAAGGTTGATTGCTTTCTCAATTCGGCGGGCTACCGTTTCGGCGGACTCCACCTGATTGTCTTTGATGTCTATGACGCCGACACCAAGAGTCATATCCGGCTTCAGTTCTTTGAATACTTCCAGTTCCTCATA
This sequence comes from Acidobacteriota bacterium, assembly GCA_035306285.1. GTDB lineage: Bacteria > Acidobacteriota > UBA6911 > RPQK01 > JAPXNP01 > DATGOF01. Next base: position 2,244 of record DATGOF010000376.1, read on the forward strand.
GCCTCTGCGGGCAAACTCGAGAACGAGATGATCACAGTTCAGTGAATTGAAAAAGTTCAGGAGATTCTCCCAGAATCCCTTTTGCACGGTCTGCCCGCCATAATTGCCGAAGCAGAGATGAACTCCTTTGCTTCCCTTCGCACCTGACAGCAGGTGATTAATGGCGCGGGCAGCAATTGCAGCCCCGTCGGGATGACCTGGAAGATTGGCTTCATCAACCTGGACCACGTCGGCATTGATCTCGAGCAGTTGTTTGCGAAGAACTTCCGCAATCGCCATACACAGCTCATCGAGATTAGGGTAGTGGCGATCCAGGAGCGTCTTGGCGAGCATAAACGGGCTGGTCACAGTGAATTTCAGCGGCTTACGGGTAAGATCCATGACCCAGTGCCACTGTTCTTCGAGATCAAGAGTGCCCGCGGTGATCTCTCCGCGAACGACTGCTGCAGGATTACGACGGAAGCCCATTCCCGGCTGTTTACGGAATTCCCGCCGCTCATCCTGAGTCAGGCGTGTCGAGATCCCACCCATCTGACCGATGAAATAGTCGATCATCCCATTGGTTTCCGGGTGAGCCGGATCAAATCGCGATAATTCTCCATCCGAAATCACATCAATCCCGGCTAGTTCCTGTGTTTTCAAAACCACCATTACGGCATCGCGTAGTGCCAATCTTCCCGATTTCGAGCCCGGCAACCAGACAGGACAAGGGTAACTTCCAACTACAGTCGTCTTGATTTGCATCCCCACATGATAGACAAGCATTGCTGACAGGCAAAATTAAAGATTCGCTTGCCCTCTTTGGCATCTTTGTCCGCCGCGGCGCGCGGACAAGCACTGGGAATGAGCATTCCAGTTAGCGAGCCGTTTTAGCCTGTGGACGTCCCACAGGCATCCCTGCCTGTGGGTCATCTCCCACCCGGTTTCGACGGGCAAGATGCCCGTCGAACATGACAGCCAAGATGGCTGTCCTACGGGCTGCAACTTCGGCGGTAGAACAGGCATCCCTGCCTGTTCCGTTCCCACAGGCATCCCTGCCTGTGGGTCATCTCCCACCTTCTCGACGGGCAAGGATGCCCGTCGAACATGACAGCCAAGATGGCTGTCCCTGTGGTTTGGCCTTTTACTAGATAAATTTTCTTCCGGGCTGTCTCTCGTTTCCAAAAAGCTTGTGCGGGTAAGGTTTTGTGTCAGGGGAAGTTGCTATCCTGATCTCTAGTTGTATAACTAGATAGGAGGATGTATGG
>DATGOF010000377.1:0-2098 GCA_035306285.1 Acidobacteriota bacterium
GCGCCAGCACGGAGTATGGTAGTCAGGTTAACCTGATTGATCAGCCTGGATCCTTTCGCGAGGCACACAATGAGTATCTGCAAACGTGGGAGGAGATGGGTCTTCTCGGCATCCTACTCCTTCCGGCATTGATTACTGTTCCGTTACTGCATTCTGCACGCTTGTTGTTCCGGGAAGAGGACTCGGAGCGTCTTTACAGGCTGGGGATCTGGAGCCTGAGTCTTATCTTCGTTGCCATTAGCTGCCTCACCTTCTTTCCGTTGCGGCTTTCGGCGACAGCAGCCTTCATCATGCTGTTGATGGCTGGTCTGCGGTCCGATCAAACCAAGAACCAGGTTGCGGAAATCTGGGAGATGAGCGATCGGCCCCTGCTTTCCTGGAATCCTCGCACGGCTCTGCTGGCCGGGATTCTGGTGATCGTGATACCCGCGCATCAGCAGATAGGGTGGTGGCTTGCTAATCACGAAACCGGCCTGGCAGCTTTTCTGGTCAATCAGACGACCACCGGCACTTATGACAACGAGCAGCGTCGACTTTTTGCGGGTGAGGCGCTGCGGCGCTTGAATCGGGCTGAAAACTGGGCGGGTGGCTTCTACGAAATCTACAACCTCAGGGGATCGGCCCACATGGTGCTGGGCAACTATCGGGAGGCATTGGAAAATTACCGCATAGCCGCCAGCAATATTCCTGGCCCTGAAGTTTATACGAATCTGGCAGCGGCTCACATTGCCCGAAACGAGCTGGAGCCGGCTCGCAATTATCTGGAACTTGCGCTGGCGTACAATCCTCACTATCAGAAAGCGCGGCAGGCACGAGAGTTTCTTGACTCAGGACACTGAGCTGTGCGAATCGGAATTGACTTGCGGCCGGCTCAGAAGAAGAATTCTCGACGGCGAGGAGTAGGAAAATATACTCAGCAACTGGTTCAAGCACTGTTGGACGCAAGTGCCGGGCATGATTTTCTGCTCTATACACTTAAAGGCTGCGCCATTGATTTAAAAGGGAAGTTCCAGTCCCGGCCGATCTTTTATCTGCATCGAGCCGCAAGACTGAACTGGGTTATCGATTGGTTCTTGTTGTCTCACTACCTGAACGTCGATCGTCTCGATCTATTTCATTATACGGATGCGCTGTCGTTGCCTCCCCGGAAGCGGTGCAGGACCGTAGTGACGGTTTACGACCTCATTCCACTCGTCTTCAGAGAAGAAACGGTACAGAATGTCCCGCGCGATTTTCTCTGGGCGCTTGAGCGTGCCTATGACAGATTGCACATAGCCGACAGCATCGTGACGATTTCCAGCTTTTCGGCTCATGATATTGCAAATCGTCTGGGAATAGATCGAGAGCTGTTGCAGGTTATTTACCCGGGCGCCAACCCACTTCTCAACCCTTTTGAGGCTTCACTGGCCCGACAACTGGTGGCTGAGCGATACGGAATCAGGCTCCCATTTCTCTTTTACGTTGGCGGTACTGATTTTCGAAAGAATTTGCTGCGCCTGGTCGATTTTTTTGCCCATATCTGTAAGCAGGGCTTTGCTGGGGATCTCGTTCTGGCCGGCGAGACTTTTCAGTTCTCGATCCCTGAAGTTCTAAGACTGAAGCGCCGGATTGGCCGGAATGATCTCGAAGATCGGGTAAAGTTTCCGGGATACGTGCCCGATGAGCATCTATCCTGGTTTTATTCCGGGGCAGTGTGTTTTATCTTCCCTTCACTGTATGAAGGATTCGGGTTACCACTATTGGAAGCAATGAAATGTGGGGCGCCGGCTTTGGTAAGCCGTGCATCCTGTCTTCCTGAAATTGGGGGTGACGCAGCCTTGTATTTTGATCCAGAGGATGTCGCTTCGATGGTGAGTACATTCCTCGAATTCTATGAGTCCCCTCGTCTGGCTGAAGAAATGAAGAGCAGGGGGATGGCACGTGCCAGACGATTTTCGTGGGAGAAGGCAGCCGCACAAACCCATCAGCTCTACAAGAGGCTGATCAAGGGGCAAGCTTCGGCCCATCGAAAGTGACGGAAGCGTCGGTTTTCAGGAACGCGTTTCTCGCAGCGTCTCGTTAGCCCGACAGGCGATATCTTTACTTTTTCTCGAAGGCT
>DATGOF010000378.1:0-5000 GCA_035306285.1 Acidobacteriota bacterium
ACCCCGGTCTCGTAAAGGATAATCTCACGTTCGACATCCACTTCACTGAAGACCGCTGTCCCGCCGACGGAAACGGAATTGCTGGTGATCCGTGCATATCCAACTTTCAGGGTGTCTCCTCCAGGAGTTTCCAGAAACCTGAAAAGCCCGGGAGCGATAGAGAATTGATAGCTGCTAGCCGGACCACTCGATCCCAGGACAAGCTCCATCGGATTGCCGTTGGAGTCGAAAAAATGAAGCTGGACACTGGCTGTCGATGTGCCGGTATTGGCCAGAACGAATGACGTCCGAAACCGCGATGCTCCTGCCGGGCCATCACCGACCTGTGCAAAGTACAGTGTTTCCTTGAGGTTGTTCAATGGCAGCACTGGAAAAGCCGTCAATGAGGCCACTTCGTTGGGATACTCAACATTTGGATCATCGCTTTGCCGCAAGGTCACGGCAACCACCGGACGGTCACTGACGGCTGTAACCAAACCTCGCATCTCGCTGGCCTGCAGCGCGATGTCGGAAAACAATTCGGCCACAAAGGCAGCCCTGTGTTCACCCGGCTCCAGTTCCAAGACGGTGTTATCAAGCGGATTTCCATCCTGATCTGAAAGTTGGAGCGTAATTTGAGCCAGACCATCCTGACCCGGAAGGAGGTCGGGTGGGTTGACAATGGCTACGCCGGTATCCCGAGTCCCAAGAGAGTCGAGAAAAAAGGAAAACATCGATCTGGCTGTCGAAGCAGGGACACCCGCCTCATACAGGTTACGTCGCACGAGGGCGTCGCTACGTGCGAAGATTGCCGTTCCGCCAACCCGATCACTTGTCATGACGCGCGCATAACCCACCTTGACCGGTCCTTCTCCGGGTGTCTGAATCGAGAAGGATTCTCCAGATGCGAGATGGATTTCGAATACGGCACCGCTTCCGAGATCACCCAGAGTCAGCTCAAGTGGAGCACCATGAGAATCGAAGAATTCAATTCGTACCGGGGTTGCAGGGCCGGTATTAACAAAAATGAGAGTGGTCTGAAACTTGATTCGAGCATCCTGCCCATCAGCTATCTGAGGAAAATAAAAAGTGTGGTCGGATTCCAGCTCTACCAGGAACCCGTCCGAGCCGCTGTTGACGCCGGCAATAAGCGACCCAGGAGATCCGCCGCTGAACACAAGCGCTCGGATTTCACGGATCGGAAGCCCGGTGTTTGCTGCTTCCCAGGTCAGGGCGGTATCAGAACTCTTAAGGACACCGGAATCGAATGTTCCAGCCCAGAGAACGGCCGGATTTGAAGGATGAACGACGAGTTCGGAGACAGCTCCCCCAATCGGCTGAGCGGTCCAGTTAGCACCTCCGTCCTGACTCCTGGCTACGATGCTGGCACCTGCCACCACGCCACTCGCGTAGAGAACCGAACTGGAGGTAATGGCAAGTGCACGCACATCCCCCACCCCCGTCAAACTCGTGGACTCCCAGGAATTCGCTCCGTTGATGGTCGACATAACACGTCCGCGAGTGCCGATGTAAAGTCGATCGCTGTCAGTCGGGTCGATTGCCAGGGAGAAGATTCGCTTGCCGTCGTCGTCCAGACCGTTGTTGACAGCTCGCCAGAGATCTCCACCGTCCGTCGTCTTGAAGACACCTCGTTGTTCTGTACCGGCATAGGCAATGGCAGGATTCACCGGGTCGACGACCAGAGCCTGGAATACTCCCTGTGGGGGCAGCCCGGCTGTCTGCAGCACCCAGGTTTCGCCTTCGTCATCTGATTTGAAGACCCCTCCGATTGTCCCGGCGTAGAGTACTCGAGAATTCGAGGGGTCGACCGCTACCGAATAGATCGGTCCTTCCGTTAACCCCGTCGAGTGCCAGGTAACCCCATTGTCATCCGAACGAAAAACACCACCCGAGGTACCAGCATAGACCCTGGAGGGCCGCAAGATATCGACCGCAAGAGCTTCCACGTTTCGGTTTCCCGGACCTTCAGACGACGGATTCCAATTCTGGGCATCAGTCGTCGAGCGAAATATTCCGGCTCCACCGAAACCGTCCTGAAAAGGATTGAGAAGGGGAAAATCAAGAGAATCCACAGCACCACCAACAACAATACCTCCCTCATCGGTGATCGCCAGAGTGTGAATCAACTCTCCACTGCTGCCACCAAAAAGGGTGCTGAAGAGAAGAGTTGCGCCTTCAGGATCGAGTTTCGCCAGAAGAGCGTCGAGACCCCCCTGCTTGACAGCCATATTTCCGGCCTCCGGAAAATCGATCGAGAACGTGCCACCAGCGAGATAGATGTTTTGCTGTGAATCGACCACCACACTCCGGCAGGAGTCATTGTTGCTCCCTCCGAGATAGGTCGAGTAAAGCAACTCGGCTCCGCTGGATGAGATCCGCGAAATGAAGCAGTCTGTCCCGCCTGCTCTTCTCGATTGCAGTGGAAACTTCACAGGATAGCTGGTACTCGTTGTTTCACCGACCAGATACACGGAGTCGTCGCTTCCGAGGGCAGCTGCTCGCAGTAAATCTGAACTGTTTCCTCCCAGGTAAGTGGAAAAAAGCAACTGTCCGGACCCGTCTAGCTTGACCAGGAAACTGTCATCAGAACCCGCCGCGGTGCTCTGGTAAGCAGCCTCGAGCGGAAAATCGGTGGAACGAGTGGTTCCTGCGACGAGGATGTTACCTTGAGAATCAACCAGGACCTGGCGGCCCAAATCATCGCGAGCTCCCCCCAGATAAGTGGAAAACGCAGGTGCCGAGCCGGAAGGATTGATTTTCGTAATGAATACGTCGACAATCCCCTGAAACTCGAATTCCAGGGCATTCTGGACGGGAAAGTTGGAGGAGCGGGTATACCCTGTGACTATCAATTCTTGCCCTCCGGTCGCCGTCACCGAAGTTGCGACATCCTCTCCGCTCCCGCCGAGGAATGTGGAATACACGAGTGAAGAATCAGTCCCTGAAACAACTACCAGGAAGGCATCCGAAGTACCGCCGCCGGCGGTATTCTGGAAGGCCTTCTCAAGCGGAAAATCGGGTGAGTTTGTGCTGCCTACGATGGCTGCCTGTCCCGCGCTGTTGACGGCCAGCGCAAACCCATCGTCGTCTCCGCTACCCCCGAGGAATGTGGCAAAAGCCAGAGTCTTATCGGGGCGAAACTTCATTAAGAAGACATCCCGCCGGCCCTTCGCAACCGATTCAAAAGGCCCACTGCTAACGGGAAAGTCAAGCGACTGAGTTGTTCCCGTTACAAAGACGCTGCCGTCAGCAGCGACCTCTATGTCGTTTATCTGGTCCGCGTGGGAGCCTCCGATAAAGGAAGAATAAGAGAAGACAGGATCGATCACCAGCGGCGCCGTCTCGTCATATGACCCGACTCGAAAGCTCACCTGATTTTGGGCATCCACAACAAAGTCGCATTCGACCCATCTCCTTACGCCTCCAATCTTCTGATATGCCTTTGGTTTCCGCATGCGGAGGAAGCCCCCCGTTACCTTCAGACGTAGATCACCCTCAGACATTAGCTCTAAATCACTGCTGCTGGAAAACCGGAAGCGAATTAGCGAAGGGTCTGCACCTGCTTGAAGGCGAAAATCGTACTCGAATTCCCCGGCGTTGCCGTGAAAGACAAGATCAACCCCGAAATAGACCTCGCGATAAATTACGCTCTCATAAGCCTGTACTCCTACCTGCCACTGATCTGGCTGATTTCCCCGAAGAAAGTTCAGCTGTGCATTGAGCGGCGTCCTCCCTTCCGGAGCGGAGATGCGTGACTCCAGCAACTCCATTCGAATCATCGACGGTATTCTGTGCGTCGACGAATCAAACTCCCACCGAATTTCCCGCGGACGCAGGAAAAGCCGAAATCCCCTGCCCCGGCTCGAGAAGGTGTCGGAATCGTTACCCGAAGGTACAAAGTAGACTGGAAAGCGTGGGACCGGTTGAACCAGATTCTTGTTCGTGAATTCATTCGATCGCGAAGACGAATTAAGTGCCAGACTATGCGGCGTAAGGAGCAGCGTCGAAAGAACTATAAAGAATGTGATCTGAAAAAACATTTCAATGCTTACCCGATCTGGACCTGGAAAATGAGGTACTGCGAACTTCCGCTACATCACCCTGACATTTCCTGTTACAGTCGATTGCGCGTTGCGCTGCGATATCCTGAGGAAGGATAGCGCACCTAATCCTCGCACTTTTAAAGGCCTGCGGCAACCCACTTTATAGACCGTTCGAGAACTACATACAATCTTTTGCAACGTCCGCACACAACTTGCAAGGCCCATCATCCCTCGATTCCAACAGTAGCAGGATGGGTTGAAAGGGCGTGATCGTCTTGGTTTTCGATCCTCCCGTGACCAACGACCCGGCGCCACGCAGAGGGTTTGCTTCGGTGCGGGGCGAGGCCCGAACAAGAGTGATAACGCCCCTGACAGCGTCCGGCTCGAGGCCGGGCAGGAGTCACGCCGTCCTGGATCGAGAACGAAACAAAAAGGAGCCCGACGCAACCGCGTAGGCAATGGCCAGAAACGCCTCGGTAATGAGAAAACTATGGGCAGCACCCGCCGCTCCGGAACGCGGGATCAACAAAAAGTTCGATACGAGATTGGTAATTAGGGCTAATCCGGTCACGATCGGTAAACGCAGGACAAGTTGATGCTGGCTTAGAAGAACGTGACTGAACGACATCCCCACAAAAATTGGAATCAAGCTCCAGGATAAAATGCGAAGGATGAGAACCGATGCCGAGTACTGGTCCCCGTAGATGAGCATAATGATCGGCTCGGCGAATAGATAGAAAAGCAAAGCGAAGGGAATAGAGAGGGCGATCATCAGCAGCAGTGAATGGCTGAATAGCCGACGGATCGGTTCGTTCTCACCCTGGAAAGATGCCATGACGGGCAGCACTGCACTGAAAATTCCAATCGGGACGTTGCTCATCGCGCTTGCAATTCGAGCCGGGGCTGAATAGATCCCTGCCGGATACGGCCCGGCAAGAAGAGCCAACAGGGTGATAC
>DATGOF010000379.1:0-6109 GCA_035306285.1 Acidobacteriota bacterium
TGCAGCAGTTGATCGAAAAAGGGGATTGAGGTGCGAACGCCTCCGATTTGATACTCTCTTAAAGCCCGCCTCATACGGGCGATAGCTTCGGTTCGAGAAGACCCCCACGCGCAAAGCTTGGAAATCAGCGGGTCATAATGAACAGGTATGGTAGCACCCTGGTAAACACCGCTGTCATTGCGCACTCCCGGACCTGAAGGTTCGAAAAGGGTGGAGATAGTGCCGGGTGACGGAAGAAATCCTTGATATGGGTCCTCTGCGTAGATCCGGCATTCCAGCGCGTGTCCGTTTGTTTGTACATCGGATTGTCGGACAGAGGTTTTCGCCCCGGAGGCAATCAGGATTTGTTCTCTCACGATGTCAATACCTGTGACGAGCTCGGTGACCGGATGCTCGACCTGCAAGCGAGTGTTCATTTCAAGGAAGTAGAAATTGCCACCCTCATCTACTAGGAATTCAATCGTTCCAGCATTCCGGTATCCAACCGCCCGGCAGAGTTCGAGAGCCGCTTCTGCCATTCTGGCACGCAGCGATGCATCGACAGCCGGAGAAGGACTCTCCTCAACGAGTTTCTGGTAACGCCGCTGAATCGAGCACTCTCTTTCTCCAAGGTGAATTGCTTCTCCGTCAGCTCCTACCAAAATCTGAATCTCGATATGGCGCGGGCGCGAGATAAAGCCTTCCAGGTAGACGGTGGCATCTCCAAACGACGACTGAGCTTCATTCTGTGCGGCTTCAAGGGCGGCGGATAGATCGGGTGCGCTTCCCACCACCCTCATCCCCTTACCGCCTCCCCCAGCACTGGCCTTTACAAGAAGCGGGTAGCCAAGCCTTTCAGCTTCCTGCAGAGCGGACTTGTCGGGTTTTGCCGGGATGGTGCTTCCGGGAACGATGGGTACACCCGCATGCTGAGCCGCCTTGCGGCTGGCCAGCTTGCTTCCCATCATCTCGATGATATCCGGTGGAGGACCGACGAATGTAATCTGTGCTTCAGAACAGGCTCTTGCAAAAGCCGCATTTTCGGCCAGGAATCCATAGCCCGGGTGGATTGCATCAGCGCCGGATCGAATGGCGGCATCGATCACTCTCTCGACATTCAGATAGCTTTCCAGGGAAGGAGCCGGCCCGATGCAATAGGCTTCGTCAGCCAGTCGCACGTGCAGGGATTCGCGGTCAGCCTCCGAAAAAACGGCCACTGTCTTCAGACCCATGTCGCGGCATGTGCGAATCACGCGGACAGCGATTTCGCCTCTATTCGCAATCAAAACTTTCTTAAACATAAGCTGAGTGGTGGCTGGCTTTCATGAATACCCTAAAGCGGGATGTTGCCATGTTTCTTGGGTGGATTAAGATCTCGTTTGTTGGCGGTTAATTCGAGAGCACGGATCAAGATCGGACGAGTGAGTCGTGGCTCGATAATATCGTCAATGTAACCTCTTTCAGCAGCCACATAAGGATCGGCAAATTTGGAACGAAACTCCTCCACTTTCTGGCGTTTGAACTCATCCGGGTTTGAGCTGGATGCCAGTTCTCTCCGATATAGAATTTTTACTGCTCCCTCAGGTCCCATGACGGCAATCTCCGCCGTCGGATAAGCAAAATTGAGGTCCGCACGGATGTGTTTCGAGGCCATCACACAGTAAGCACCCCCATAAGCTTTCCGGGTGATAACGGTGATCTTGGGGACGGTCGCTTCGGCAAATGCGTAGAGCAGTTTGGCTCCATGACGAATGATCCCCCCATGTTCCTGACTGACACCCGGAAGGAAGCCCGGAACATCTTCAAAAGTGATCAAGGGAATATTAAAGCAGTCGCAAAACCTCACAAATCGCGCTGCCTTCACCGACGAGTCGATATCGAGCGTTCCTGCCAAGACCGCCGGTTGATTTGCCACGATTCCTACGGTATTGCCGGCCAGACGGGCAAATCCCACAACAATGTTCCGAGCAAAATTCTCATGAATCTCGAAGAAATCGTGCTGATCGACAACAGACCGAATGAGTTCCTTGATGTCGTAAGGTTTATTTGGATCGGTTGGAATTAACTGGTTCAGGTGCGGATCCTCGCGCTCCGGAGAGTCTGAAGTGTCCATGAACGGAGGGTCTTCCATATTATTTGCCGGAAGGAAAGACATCAGTTTTCGAATGGAGGCGAGACAGGTTTGTTCATCGCCGCAGGCCATGTGGGCTACACCGCTTATACGACTGTGTGTGTCGGCTCCGCCCAAGTCGGATTTTGTAACTTCTTCGCGGGTAACGGTGCGAATGACGTCCGGCCCCGTAATGAACATGTAACTTGTTCGGTGCACCATGAAGACAAAGTCGGTGATTGCCGGAGAGTACACAGCTCCCCCTGCACAAGGGCCCATGATTGCCGAGATTTGGGGGATGACGCCGCTGGCCAGGGTGTTGCGAAGAAAAATATCGGCATAACCGGCCAGGCTCACTACGCCTTCCTGAATCCGGGCTCCTCCGCTATCGTTGAGACCGATAACGGGAACCCCTGTCTTCAGCGCCAGATCAAGGATCTTGCAAATCTTGGCGGCATAAGCCTCGGAGAGACTGCCTCCAAAGACGGTGAAATCCTGAGCGAAGACAAATACAGGGCGGCCGTTGATTTCCCCCGATCCAGTAACGACACCATCACCGGGAATTCGTTGCCTCTCCATTCCGAAATCATGGCAGCGGTGAAGTACAAACTTATCGATCTCTTGAAACGTATTTTCATCCAGGAGGAGATCGATCCTTTCACGAGCGGTCATCTTGCCGGACTCGTGCTGGCGTTTGATTCGAGACGCTCCGCCTCCCAGATCAGCTTCCCGGCGACGACGCGATAGTTCCTCCAATTTTTCATCAAGACTCATGGCTTCACACGATAGCGGGAAAAGAAGCTTGAGAAAAGACCAACCTCAGTTAACCACAGTTAACCAGTTCGATTGCTCCCACGACTGGACGCACCTGTCACACTCAGGAGCTGCTCTTTCAGGAGCCGAGGTCAATTGTTCGTACGGACCGAAACGACTTCCGAACGTTCTCCTTCGTTGCCGTTCCAGTCGACCGCAGAGACCTGATAGAAAAGAGGTCCCCCTGATGGTGCGTTCTCATCAAGATAACGATTTGTCGTGATGATTGTCGAAATCCGCTCCAGATGTTCTTTCTCAGAACCTCGGTAGACGACGTAGCCTTGTACGTCTTCATCTCCCACCAAGTCCCACACCAGCTGGACATGGTTGCCAACCAGCACGGCATTGACATTCTGAGGCGTGCCCGGTGGAAAGACATCTCGAGGAACCAGGGTCAGGGTCTCTCCGGGTTCGCTGAGAATTACCGGGTCCTGCAGCCTCGCTATTGCCTGGACGCTGTAACTAACCTCTTCTCCGAACTGGAATTGGGTATCCCGGTAATGTGGTTCTTTGACGAGTACCTCGGAGTTGATCAGGTAAGCAATCGGCGCTTCAATCGGCTGGCCGGTGATACTTCTCTCGGGAGGATCCCATTGAACAAGGATCTCGCCGGCAAATACTTCAGCTCTCAGTCGGGTTGGGGGAAGGGGAGGGATCTGCTGGGAGGTTTCAACGCTCTGTGACCAACCTGATCGGTTCTTCCGAGAATCGACCAGACGGAGAGCGTATCGGCAGGTAGCTTTTTGGGGCTGGTCATCGGTCACCCGAAGGGATCCGTCAGGCAGACGGGTGGTTTGGTCGATGGCGAATATTGCCAAAGGTGACTCAAATCCTTCCGTGCCACAGGCCCTGTAAAGCTCAACTTGAGCGATATCATCTGAAGGAAGAGAAAACGCAAGATGGACAAATCGCCCCCCCTCCTGAATGAGTGTCACGCTGGTGGGCGGCGGCGGCACTCGGACCGGTGGAGGCAGCGGATCGCCTACCTTTGCACAGGAAAAGAAAGTAAAACACAAAGCAAAGAGAACACCGGCTGCGGGAAGACGAGTGATGAACGTCATGACTGTGAATGGAAAATGAATGCTGCTGGCTCTCGACCAACTGACGGCTGGAGCCGGATGCTATTCTTGACAGCCGCTGGCCTGGGGAGAAAGTTTTCGAGAACCTCTATGCTGGCCACCGGCCGCCTAGAGAATATAACGTGAAAGGTCTGCATCTTTCACGATTCCAGCCAGTTGGGATCGGACATAACCAGCATCAATCAGGATCTTCTTCTTTTTTAAGTCGGGTCCCTGAAAGGATATGTCCTCTAGAAGGGCCTCCATGACCGTATGCAGCCTACGCGCTCCGATATTCTCCGTGGATTCGTTGACCAACCAGGCGTAATGAGCGATCTCTTGAACCGCATCTTTCGTAAATTCGAGCTCAATTCCTTCCGAAGAGAGAAGAGCTTTGTACTGTTTTATTAATGAGTTCTCAGGCTCTTCTAAAATTCGTACGAAATCGCGTTCGGTCAAATGATCCATTTCAATCCGAACTGGAAAACGGCCCTGTAATTCAGGGATAAGGTCGGACGGCTTATTAACATGGAAGGCTCCGGCAGCGATGAACAAAATATGTTCGGTATGCACCATTCCGTAGCGCGTGCTGACGGTTGTTCCTTCCACAATCGGGAGAATATCGCGTTGAACGCCTTCCCGGCTCACGTCGGGGCCGTGTCCGGTTTCGCGTCCCGCAATCTTATCGAGTTCGTCGATGAAAACGATACCGGTTTGTTCGACGCGATCGATGGCTTCTCGGGTAACTTGGTCCAGATCAATCAGGCGAGCTTCCTCTTCACTGACCAGGTAGTCCATGGCCTCAACGACCTTCATCTTCCGCACAATCGTACGGGGTGTGAGGACTCCCGCCAGAAAGTCCTTGAGCGGCAGATCGAGCTCCTCCTCGCCTGGAAGCGGGAGCACCTCGAAAGGCGGGTAAAAGCGTTCCGAGACCTCTATCTCGACAATCTGATCATCGAGCTTACCCTGGCGAAGCTGCTTCCGAAGTCGGTCGCGCTTTCGACTTGCTGTCGGAGGTACAGACTTACCGTTTTTCTGGGGCAGGGCTTTTTTTGACCTGCCTTTTTGCTTCGTGGCCGATGGTGGTTGGAGAAGATCAAGTAACCTTTCCTCTGCGTTTTCTTCCGCTTTTCCCTCGATCTGTTCGGCTTTTTCCTGGCGCACCATTTCAACCGCGACCTCCACCAAATCGCGGATCAAAGATTCAACGTCGCGGCCAACATATCCGACTTCTGTGAATTTGCTCGCCTCAACTTTAATGAAAGGAGAATTTGATAGATGGGCGATTCGGCGTGCCAGCTCTGTCTTTCCCACCCCAGTAGAGCCGATCAGAATAATATTTCTCGGTTGGATCTCGGTTGCCATTTCAGGAGCAAGCCGCTGTCTGCGAATTCGATTTCGTAGCGCAATCGCCAGGGCTTTCTTGGCTCGTTCCTGTCCAATTACAAATCTATCAAGCGCCTCGACGATCTGGCGTGGAGACATATCATCCAGCCGCAGCGACAAGGAAGCTTCACGTGAGTTGTGGATTTTCATCTGGCATTCATCAGCAATGGTTTTGACAGGCATTTAAGAGGCGGAAACGGGCAGAAAGTTTCAATTCCACCCAATCTACGTGACAGGAGACATTCAATCGAGTCAATTGGTTCGGAAAGTTATAAAGTTTCAATGCTTGTGTTGTTATTAGTATAGACGCAAATTTCAGCCGCAATTTTCAGTGCTTCTTCGGCAATCTCGCGAGCCGACTTTCGGGTAAATCGGAGTAGCGCTCGTGCGGCCGCCAATGCGTACGGTCCTCCTGATCCTATTGCTATAAGACCTTCATCCGGTTCGATAACATCCCCATCTCCAGAAATAAGGAAGGCTTCTTCCTTATTTGAGACAATCAGCAGTGCTTCCAGGTGACGGAGGATCCGATCAGTACGCCATTCCTTTGCTAATTCCACGGAAGCCCTCCGCAAATTGCCCCGACACTCATCCAGTTTACTCTCAAATCTCGAAAAAAGGGAGAAGGCGTCGGCGGTAGAGCCGGCAAATCCGGCAATAACCTCCCCCTTATGGAGGCGCCTGAGCTTATTAGCACTCGATTTCAATATCGTGGACCCGAGGCTGACCTGACCGTCGGCAATCAGCGCGACTTCACCTT
>DATGOF010000380.1:0-9125 GCA_035306285.1 Acidobacteriota bacterium
GAGAAAGCTGTAATCCATGCTGGATCAAATTCCAGAGATTCAGGGTCCCGAGCTTCATCTAGAAAGGTCAGGGCATTTGTTTTGATTGTCTTCCGGGCATCGGGACCTAGCCGCGCCCAACTACCGGGGCCAAGCGCCACCTTCTCAACGAACTGTTCGGCGGCTCCGGCATGGTCACCGGTAGCAATCTGCTCGACGATGGTGGCAATTCTCTTGCCCACCTCTTCAAGCAACGGCGCTGTGACAGAATCACCCTTGAGCAGCCCGAAGAGCGGCGGCTCGTGGACGATGATCCCCCTCAGAAGCTCAGGGCGCTCACCAGCCAGGCGGAGCGTGATCGACCCTCCAAATGAGTTGCCGACTACCCAGGCGGGTGCAAGGTCCAGGTATTCGATTAGGGCAGCCAGATCGTCGACATCTTCGCGGACACTTCCCTGCCGGCTGGGACGCTGGCTGTCACTGTGTCCCCGGCGGTCGTAGGTGAGCACCCGAAACGACCCCGACACTCTCGAAATAAGCCTATCCCAGTCATGATGCGATACCCACGAACCATGCACAAGAACGAGTGGAACGTCACCGGTACCGCTGAGTCCATAGAAGAGTCGAATCCCATTTACGTTTGCGAGTGGCATAACCTCACTACCGCAGCTCTGTTTTCTCAGCCATTCCGTCCGTCATCCGGACTTGTCCGTATTCATCCACGATAAGCACTTCAACTTGGTCGCGTCGGGCAGCCAGAGCCATCCCCCTGCTGGGCCCCAGCACAAATATTGCGGTCGCCAGGACATCGGCTTCTTCCGCCATCGGGGCGATCACCGAAACGGATTGAGTACCTCGTGCCGGTCGTCCCGTCTGTGGATTAATAAGATGATGATAACGGACTCCGTCAACGATTCGATAGCGCTCGTAGTCACCCGAAGTTACGAGGGAGGCATCTCGAACCGAAACAACTGCAAGGAGGTCTTTTGACGTGCCTCGTGGGTGCCGAATGCCGAGCTTCCATGGTCGATCACCCTTCCGCCCCGAGACATAGATATCCCCGCCGGCGTCGATCAAGAAATTCTCCAGGCCATTGCGGTGCAGCACCTGGGCTGCCCGGTCCACTGCGTACCCTTTGGCGATTCCTCCCAGCCCAATGGCCATACCGCGATGTGGGAGGAGCACTTGGTCGCCTGTCAGACGAATTTCTCGGAAATTCACCCTTCGAACCGCTGCCTGGATTGCCGAATCTTCCGGTACCGCGAAGTCCTCGTCGAAGCTCCAGAGCTCACCCATACCCCGCCATGTGATGTCGAAGGCGCCGTCGGTCAGCTCACCGTACTCAATGGACCGTCGGAGAATCGCAATCAACTCCTCAGGTACCGTGACGGGTGACACTCCTGCATTTCTATTAATCGCACTCAGGGGAGAGGTCGGTCGCCATTCACTCATCATCTGGTCAATCCGGGCGACTTCACGAAAGCCCTGAGAAATAGCATTTAGGACTGCAGGCTCGCCTGGACTGTCGGCGACTTCAAAGACCCAGCGTGTTCCCATCAGTTCCTGCTCAATCCGCACTACGGGAACGTCGTCGAGTAAATCTTCGCTGGACCCAGCTGCAGGGTGAATGAAGGCAAGGAGCAAAATGACTGCCACCACACCTACGGCCAGCCATTGATTCCAACTGGAAAGCTGTGAACGGCCCATCATTACCTCCTGAGAACCTATTTTCTTTCCCACGCCACGTCACCGCTATTGCGAGCACAGCACATGGAATTCAGCACACCACATTCGGTGCGGAAATGATAGCGTCACACAACATCCCAGCGAACGCCAGCAGAGAAGTTGCGATTATCTATTCCTTCTCGGCGACAAGCACGCAAGCCAGGGCAGAGTGGCTTTTCTGGCGCTAGAATACCCGGAAAGTGCCCGGGTTGTGGGTGATGAAACCCACCTGGGCAAACTCAAGGGCGCGGTTGGTTATCTGTGCCCCGGAAGAGCCAACAATTTCCAGGCACTGGCAATTGGGTACGTCGATTGCAAGGAGACTGGTGGATTACAAGAAACGTGAAAGAACCCCTCGGCTGACCGAGGAAGCTGTTGAGCCCGTTTGGCTTCCGGCCAGGGAGACGAAATGCCGAACCAACTACTACCGCTGATCCTGACCCTGGCATTGGTGACAGGGCCCAGTCACGCCCTGAACAAAGAACTCCCTACTTCAACAGAGAACGAGAATCGTGAGGGCCTGACGAACAGCCGCTCAGGCTGTCCGGAACAGAAGCCCCCCGCGGACGCTGTTGCCCGCCCTGCTTACAGGAATCTCCGTTTCGAGGAAGACTGGTCTCTTCTCGATTCAACATCAACCACGGACTTCTTCGATCAACTGAAACACATTCCCCTTGGGCCTGAGCCAGGAGAGAAGGTATTCCTGAGCCTGGGTGGCCAGATTAGAACAAGGGGAGAAGCCTGGTCCAATTTTGGATTCGGCGCGGGAAGTTCTTATCGGGACGGCCTGGGACTGTTGAGGGTTCGCCTTCACAGCGACTGGCATTTTGGGCCTCGGGCACGGGTCTTTGTCGAGGGGATGAGCGCCTTGGCCACAGGTAGAAGTCTTCCAGGGAGTCTGCGAACCCTGGATGTCGACAGCGCCGACATCAAAAATGCTTTTCTCGACATTGTTCCCATGGGGGCCGGCTCCAAAAAGCTGACCCTACGAGCGGGTCGACAGGAACTGGAGTTTGGCCGACAGCGTCTGGTCAGTCCCCTTGACTGGTCCAATACCCGTCCACGCTCCTTTGATGGAATACAGGCAATTTATCAGACCGGCGATCTGAAGATTAGTAGCTTCTGGAGTAAGCACGTCCGGACGAGAAAGTACAGGCTGAATAGCAGCGATGATTCGAAGACCGATTTCTTCGGTATTTACTTCTCCGGAGCAACCCTCCGGAGGCCAGGGCCAACGCTTGATCTTTACTGGCTGGGACTGCGTCGGGCATCAGCGGTGTTTTCGGGAGTAGCCGGAAAGGAAGTTCGCCACACCTTCAGCGGAAGGGTCTCCGGGCCTGGCCTGCAAGGCCGTTTCTCCTACGATCTGGAGGCAGCTCTGCAAACCGGAGAGCACGTAAACAGAGAGATCCGAGCCTTTATGGTAGCCGCACTCGCTTCTTACCAGCCCGAAGAACTACCCTCCTGGATGACTTTGGCGACCGGCGTCGATTTTGCCACCGGCGATCACGACCCTTCCGACAACCGGCTCGAAACCTTTAATCAACTGTTCCCACTGGGACACGCTTACCTCGGTTTTATAGATATCGTAGGAAGACAAAACGTCCTAGACTGGCATCAGAAACTGGCCGCTGCTCCTCTCAAGCGATGGAGCTTCTCAACCGACTTCCACAATTTCTGGCGTGCCAGCGGCAGCGACGCTCTTTATGACGCCGGCAGCGGATTAGTTCGGGCGGGAGGCCAGGAGGACCCGCGCTATGTCGGCTTCGAAGTGGACTTGATGAGTCGCTACGCCCTGGATCGGCACACTATTCTCGAAATTGGCTATTCTCACTTTTTCCCGGGAAGCTTCATTGAAGAGACGGGTTCGGACAAGGATATCGACTTTGGCTATCTCTCCATGCAGTACACATGGTGACTTGAACCAGGGTCGTGCGTTCGAGCCGCAGCCGTCATCTCAACAGTCTCGGCAATGGTCGATACCGCCTTCGAGACATCTTCCTCTAAGCGGACGAAAGCTGCTTTACGGGCCCGGGCACCGTGCAGCGGACAAGCGTTCCTCTATCGGACCTCCGTTTTATTTCCAGCTGAGCATCTATGATCTCGGCGCGATGGCTCATGATGCTGATCCCAATCCCTGGCCCCGTATCCAGGTTATTCTCCGCGATACCAATGCCGTCGTCCTCCACCTCCAGTACGACTGCTCCCCTCTCTCCAGCGCGAAGTCTGATCACAATCGTGGTTGCGTCGGCATGCACAAAGGCGTTGTTGACAGCTTCTCTGGCGATGTAATAGAGCTTGAGGGCCGCGAAGTCATCGTTGAAGACCAGACCCTCGTCATACTCGAGCCAACAATTTAGATCGTCTCTAAGCTCACTGATCCGCTTTGCCATGCGATCCAGAGCCACCGGCAGCCCTCGGGCGTCCTCAAGATCCACCGGTACCAGTCCGCGGGCCAGGCTGCGTGCCTCCCTTTCTGACTCTTTCAAGTAGCTCTCCAGCAACTCCAGCTGACTGAGTTCGATGTGGGCTCCGCTTCGAGCCCTCTTGAGAACGTTCGCTAGCAGCATTTGCGCAGCGAGTAGATCCTGAGCCAGACCGTCGTGAAGTTGCTGTCCAAGAGACCGCTGCTGCTGAGCGGTTAGTTCGAACATCCTTTTCTGCAAATTCTTTCGTTTTTGGGACTCTCGCCGGAGTTCGATATTCTTTCGGAGTAGTTCCGCCGTTCTCAAGCTCATTTGCTTCTCGAGAAGTTCACTCGTCATCCGAAACTGCTCTTCAAGCTTTTGTAGTCGTTCTTCCATCCGAACCTGGTCAGTGAAATCGGTGAAAGTGATGATCAGGCCGGCAATCTGGTTTCCGCTGGTCCGGTTGACGGTGATCCAGACCCTCAGCCATCGGTCGTCCCTGGTCTGGATTTCGCGTTGAATCGACTCTTTTGCCTCGACCAACCGCTCAAGGTCCTCAAACAGGTCCTCTATTCCAACGGTTTCGAGCAAAAAGGAAAGAGGCTGGTTGAGGCAAGTCGAAGTAGGTTTAAACATCTCTGCGAAACGGGCCGTGTAGTATCGCACCCTGAGATCGAGATCCAACAAGAGAGCCGCGGCTCCGGTTGACCTTAGAAAGTTGCGTAAGCTTTCGTCGTTATCCTTGACGCCTTCTTCATGGAGGGACTTTCCGTCCATTTTCCACTCGTTCTTAGACCCTTACAAAGTGCAACGAATAAGTGTTCCGCCTTCGCTGCCATTGGCTATTTCAAACTGTCCTTTTATCAGTTCCGCCCTGAGCTGCATGATCTCCAGGCCAAGCCCGTGATCCTGTTCAAGGCGCTTCTCATCGATTCCAATTCCATCATCTTCTATTTCCAGAATCGTTTCGCCCGCCTTGCCGGCTATCAAGCGGATGATGATTTTACTTGCCTGTGCGTGCCTGAGAGCATTGTTGACCGCTTCCCTGGCGATGTAATAGAGCTTGAGGGCCACGAAATCATCCTTCACTTTTGCAAGTTCGTCAGCCTCAAGTCGGCAAGTTATATTCTCCCATAGTTCGCAGACCCGACTTACGAGCTGCTCGAGAGCAGCAATTAGGCCGTGAATGCCCCCCGATTCCAGAGGAATGATCCCCTGCACGAGACTTTTTGCCTCTCTTTCAGCTACCTTCAGATAGTCTGACAGTTGCTCGAGATCTCGTGCCGTAACAGAGGCTCCTTTCTTCACTTTTCTGAAAAGGCCCCAGATTGACATGCGTGTGGCAACTAGGTGCTGTGCCAGGCTGTTCTGAAATTGTTCGCCGATGAATTGCTGAAGACGAACATTTTCCTCCAGGTGCTTCCGCTGCAAAAGTCTTCTGCGATCGATCTCCTGCTGAAGACCGTTGACCCGATTAGTCAGCTCTTCCAGCGCGCTGGTTAATCGTCTGAGTGCATCAACGGCTCTTTCGCGTTCCGCACACGCGACATCGGCAGACTCCAGCAGAGACCTGATCTCCTCACTGGCACTCTTGAGCCCGTCAATCTCGGCGGAACCCAGTTTCATGAATTTGCGACTCTTCATTTATAGAATCTTCGGAGAATCACTGGAGTGCTTCAGGTGTCGGCCCCAATATCTACCGATTAAAATTATACCCTTTCGTGCAGCACAACCCATCTAACGGCTAGCCACCAATCTCGGAGTATCTTGAATTTTCTCTGTCTTCACGCGCTGGAATGCGGCGCGGTCGTCTTCGCAAAAGACTTCTCCATTAGGACACACTTGCAGTCAACATGAAAGTGCTTTCAGCATCCCGAGCGCCAGCTTGCCAGCCCCGGCTCGTTTGCCTGTACAAAGGGGGCCAACCCTGAGTGAGTCGTCTCCGTCTGGACGGTCGAATCTCTCCCTATTTGATCCAGCGCAAAGAATCTTGCATGGATTTCAAATAGACTACTGGAACCAGCGGCACTCAACGCGGCCTTTGAGGACTCTGGATGCGCGCGACCGCTGGTCGTGCCGGTGGTCGAAAATGAGGGCTAAGATAATGAAGACTTTTGACCAGGCTCCGTTCCTAGTGATCTGGGAAGTCTCCCAGGCTTGCGACTTGGCCTGTGCGCACTGCCGTGCAAGTGCAGTTCCATGGAGGCACCCCTTGGAACTGACCACGGAAGAGGGATTTCGCCTCCTCGACGAAGTAAAGGCTTTCGGAGCACCGCTGATGGTCTTTACGGGGGGTGACCCCCTGAAGCGCGACGACCTGTTTGTGTTATTGAACAAGAGCGTCCAACTCGGCCTGCGTACTACCGTAACCCCTAGCGCCACTCCGCTCTTGACCTCCAGGGCTATTGAAGAGTTCAAACGTGTCGGTGTAAGCCGCATGGCAATTAGCCTGGATGGACCGGACGCTGAATCGCACGATTCTTTCCGTCGCGTTCACGGTTCATTTTCGAGGACCTTGTTCGCTTTGGAAGAAGCTCGCAGAATTGGTCTTGAAACTCAGGTCAATACGACCGTGACTCGCCACAACCGCTTCCGCCTGGCCGAGATTGCCGGGCTTGTTGAACGATACGACGCGCGGCTCTGGAGCGTATTTTTCCTGGTCGCCACCGGCCGCGCTCTCTTGGAAGACGATTTGGAAGCGGAGGATTACGAAGAAGTCTTTGGCTTCCTGTGCGATTTGTCACAGACCGCCTCGTACGACATTAAGACGACTGAAGCCCAGCACTATCGTCGTTTTGTAGCACAGCAAAAAAAGCTCGGTAGAATACGCCCGCATCAAAAGGCTCCCAACACCATCTCTCGCCAGGCCGGAATCAATGATGGAAAAGGGCTGGTATTCATCTCCCACACCGGAGAGATTTGCCCTAGTGGGTTCCTTCCGCTGTCAGCGGGAAACATACGCCGCGACCGCCTGACCGATGTCTACCGCAATTCCGAGCTATTCAAGGAATTACGTGACCCTTCTAGGCTTGCGGGCAAATGTGGACGGTGCGAGTTCCGTAATCTCTGTGGCGGTTCCCGTTCACGTGCCTACGCCCTGACGAAAGACTACATGGCTGAGGAGCCACGTTGTGTCTATCAACCACGGAGGGCTGCGCCAGCCGCGCGACCTTCGTCTTCCTGACTGGCTATCCACCTGGGATCAAATCTTCTGAACACACTCGCAATCCTTCAAAGCATCTTGCCGGGTTGCCTCAGCCAGCAAGCTTTCGATCGGGAGGTCTGAGCCCGGTGCTCTCACAATTGCGCTCTCGGCAAATGGTTCCAGCGAGTAAGCTTTCGCTCGGGACGTCCGAGTAGACGTTCTAGAAACGGTTTACGGCCTGGCTTTCGTGGACCGACTTGCCGGTGCGCTGTAGTTAAGAAGCAGATAAGTTCCCGATTTTCCACTCACAGCGAGATCAATCCGTCCGTCCCCATTTAGATCCGCTGCGCAAATTTGTAGGCCGGTTCCGGCACCTCCCTCGCTGACGGTGTGTCGCGTAAACTCAGCCGTGGCGGGATTCCACTTATAGTAAAAGAGAACCACTGGATCATTTCCACCGGGATCTTTTCCGTTATGTGCCCACTTGCGCTTCCCGGTGACGAGTTCGGAACGTCCATCTCCGTCCAGATCAGCCCAGGCAAGTGCATGAGCCTGTGAGAATTCTCTGTCGATCACGTGCTCCTTCCAGCGAGTCGACCCATCGGGATTGGGTGCTTCCTGTTGCCACCAGTAGAGACCGAAGTCATGGCCCATCCCAACTATAATGTCACTACGACCATCCTGGTCGAGATCGGCCACCAGCATGGGGCAACTGGCCGGAATGTCCCAGTCTGGATGAAATGTCCACGGCCTCTCGAAGATCCGCTCCGCCGGGCGTTCATACCAGCCGGTACCCACCAGAATATCTTCTCGCCCATCTCCATTTACATCCCCAAAGCCCATACCGTGGCCGTTAGCGTTTTCACCGATGACTACCTTCTTCAGCCCTGGAGAGCCAGTCGCGTCGCTGGATAATTGCCACACCAGAAGAGGGGCCTTCTTATTCCAGCTGTTGACGATGAGTTCAGGGACGTTGTCCCCATCCAAATCACGCAGAAAAGTGATTTCGTTCTGCTCGGATTCGATATTCCCGAGAACGTGCTTCTCCCACAAAACCCCTTTAGCGAGCCCTTCAGATCCCGGGTTCTCGAACCAGTAGACTTCGCTGCCAAAGAAAGAACCAGAGATCACGTCGATCCAGCCGTCCCCGTTGACGTCGTACACGTGGTCACCGTTATTTGCGAGGTAGCCCCCTGATTCCTCGATCTCCCGCAGGGGGCGAGGAATAAAGTCAGGACCGGCATACCAGTTGCGGCCCGCAATGAGATCTGGCAGCCCATCCTTGTTCACGTCAGCAACCGCACAGGTCTCGTTAAGATCCAGATAGAGAAGCTGTGCCTCGAACTGGAGTGTCTCCGGGTCGGTACCCGGTTGGACCCATACAGTCAACCCGACAGCACCACTCAAGCAGCAGAGTACGATGAGCACTATCCTCGCTATCCAACCCTTTTCGCCTTTCTTGCCGGCAGCCATCTGCGACCTACCTCCTTTCGAGGACATCCTCCACTCTCAACCTACGTCAAAAAGTAACTTCTCACAACACTGAATGGCGAGATAATCCAGTAGCCTCGGCGAAGGTACATCTCCCGCTCGGAAGGCGCAACTTCTGAGCCACCGAGGCACGGAAAGCGCGGAGTAAGACTGCGGGAGTAAGACTGCGGGAGTAAGACTGTGCTGAGAGCGCAACGGGTTGGCCGACCGGCTTCATTGCCCCCAGTTTTCTCTGGGCCTTCCATGAGAAGGCCATAAATTGTCAAGGGCAACGTGGTGCCCGTTGTGCCCGCCCGGGCGGGCACAAACCGTTGAGTGTTGACTCTGCTTCACCGTCGAATCTTCGGATTGTAGCCGTAAACAGCTAAGCAAGAAGG
>DATGOF010000381.1:0-3772 GCA_035306285.1 Acidobacteriota bacterium
TGCAGGTCGTTCGGGGTAGCGATGTAAACGGCCTGCACTTCGTCTCGTTCCAGTAACTCGTCTTCAGAACCGCAGACTTGCACTCCTTCATAACGGCTTCCAATCTCCCGCAGCCGTACTTGATCTCTTCCCGTAATAGCGACGAGTCGGGCATTCTCCGCCTGCAGAATCCCTTCGGGCATCATTCTTCGGTCGGCTATTCCACTGGCGCCGATTACACCCCACTTGAGTTGCTTCATTCTCCGCTTTCTCCCGTCAGTTCTCTCTCTTTAGTCGAGCCAGGATTTGGATGGATCCGTACCACTGACATTCCAGACATAACACCGCGAGGGAAATCGGTCTTTCGCAAAAGATGAGCTGATGGCAGAAAGGAGGTGTACGCTCAACAAATACCGCTAAAGGTTAGGTGTACTCCTTCCGCTATAGGCTGTCTGCCTGACCGCAGGTAAACGGTTCCTTTTGTCGCGATCGCTCGACCTTCTACCCTCTCCTGATTATGTCGTAAGATCGGCCACCAGAAAACAGGGTAAATTGCAAGTCGGAGGTTTAGTTTCGCCTCTACGCTCCGCAACCATACGTGGGCAAGGGATAGGGGGAAGACTGGACAGAGAGATGTGGGAGTTTGGTCATCGGGGAGGCAGCTCAGGCGAGACGGTGTTCAGCCAGGTTTGCACATAATCGATAAAGTCGGGAATGCTGACGTCATCCAGTTCCTCTCCCTCCTGGGTCAAGATGGCCTCAAAATCGCTGTAGAACTGGTTCAAGCTTTGCCACAGTAGACGCGCCCCCGGCAGCTTCCTTCCGGTAGATGATTTCAGCCAGTTTCGAACTATCCTCACCAGCTGGTCCGGGTGGTTGTGATGGGCGGCTATGTCGTTGCCTGAAATATCAGAAAGAGCTTTTTGGTAGCGATATCGTTCCTTCTCCAGGATTAGACACCTTTTGCGGGAAAGCTCGCCGGAACCATAGAGACGGCATCCTAGATCGAGGCCTAGCTCGAACGGCATATTGTATCGCGGCGAGGGATCCTCGAGCCGTGAGAGATCGTGCAAACTCCAACAAGATTGCTGAATTAACTCACGTATCTTATCAAGCCGAGGCCGTCCGGAATCCTGCTCTTCGAGAGCGAGCCTCGGGGTAAATCCACAGGCAAGAAGCGTGAAGACAGCTGCTCTCAACAGCGGAAGGAAATCTTCATCAAACGGACAATTAATAAAGACATTCTTCTCAAACCCCATCCTGCGATCAAGTACAGCTAGTCTGTTTTAGCTTTCTCGAAAAAGTGCCGCTCCTGAACGGTTCCGTCCGGGTGATGAATGATCAGCTCACCGGGTAAAGATTCGTGAACCCACTTTTGGGCAGCCTCCGTGGCCTCTTCCCGAGTCTTGAAGATTCGCGTAGCCCGTCCTGCCCCTTCGCGTTTGACGGCCCAGCCCGCATCAGAGCGCATGACGTGAATCACAGAGTGCTTCTGACCCGGACCAGGCAGTTCCTCGATCTGTCTCTTTATTCTCTTCTTGTCC
This sequence comes from Acidobacteriota bacterium, assembly GCA_035306285.1. Classification (GTDB taxonomy): domain Bacteria; phylum Acidobacteriota; class UBA6911; order RPQK01; family JAPXNP01; genus DATGOF01. Next base: position 1,524 of record DATGOF010000381.1, read on the forward strand.
TTGGCAGCCATTCAGTTAATTCACGGTTAAGTCACACGTTTCAACCTCGGCTCAGCTGCAAGTTCGGTAAGCATGCTAGCCGTTCATTAGAGTGACTATCGCTTCTTCGACATCAGCATCGGTGAACTGATCGTTTGGGTTGTCACCCGTCAGCCGATAGCGCAGGTTTCCTTCCCGGTCGTAGATGTAGACAGCCGGAATTCCTAGGATCCCAAGCTTCTCGAAGGCGTCGAGAACATTTTCATCCATCAAATAATTGGTAAAGGTCGCGTTCTGCCTCTTGAGAAAAGCTTCGGCAGACTTTATGGCCTCAGGATCATCTCGATCATTTAGACACATTGACACGAATCGGACGCCCTGGCCTGCATATTTCTCGTGTAACTCGACCATGTGAGGAAAGCGTTCAATGCAGGGTATACACCACGTGGCCCACATATCGACGACGACGATTTCCCCTTGCATCGATTCGAGTCGACGCAGCCATTCGTCGTAGGTGACCGCCTCTAGAGTCACCTCCTCTATCTGTTGTTCAGACCGGTCTGGCTGAGCCTCTGCGCATCCCGCCAGTAGTAGCAGAGATGCGGTTACGAGTAAGCCCCAAAGATTCCGCATTATTGTTCGTACTCCACATTACATCCATGCGAACGGGTTTCCTGCACAGGAACCGGCTTCCCTTCAAGCGTCGCAAGGATAGCATCCCGAACATAGTGTTGAGTTGGCTCGCCTTTGGTATAGGAGACGCTGCCGTCGCCCCGCATGCTGGCCGGCGAATTATGCAAGAGTCCCATGTAAACCAGCTTACGATCCTTATTAAAGACGAAATACTCTGGCGTCCGAGCCGCACCGAGCTTTCTCCCGGTTTCCTGGCTCTCATCAAATACGTAGGTGAAGTTATAGCCCACCTTCTCTCCATGTACTTTCATTGCCGGTAAGCGATCGTCTTCCCGATGGTTGACATTGATACCGACAAACCGCACACTCCGACCTTTCATTTCGTCCACGAGATTGATAAGGTCTCGATCCATTCCTTGCACCCATGGACAGTGGTTGGCAAGAAACACGAGCACGACAACATCTTCTGTCAGATCGGAAGATGACAGCGTACCCCCGTCGGTGGAGGGGAGATCCGAGAACTCGGGCATAGGATCTCCAATATTCGCTACCTGGTTGTACTCACCGGCAGACACCGGAATTGTCAACGTAACGGCTAATCCTGCTAGTATTGCAAACATCATTGCGCCGGGTATTCTCGACTGTTTCCTTGTCATCCTTATTTCTCCTTATCGCTTGTAGCTCGCTTCTCGATCAGGTGGAATTAAAGGATTCCAGCCCATCTTCTAACGCTCTAGCTCTGCTCAGCTCCGGCCCTCGTATCCTTTTATTTTTCTCGCTTGTCGTTCGAAGCAAATCGCTGCCGGGACCCAAATCGATAACAATACAGTATATCGACTGGCTGTTGCGTCTGAAAGTCTGCCGGCCAACGACTCTTAACGATCACAGTTTGTCGTTTGGCCCGATTCTACAGGCTTGGTTGGCCCCTCCAGTACCTGTGGACACACCTCGAAGGATGGGCTTTGTATTGCGTCCGCTTCGAGTCGATATCAGTTGGCCAGTTGTCTGTAGACGCCTCGGGCCTGTTCGATCTCGGCTTCCACTTCAGCCCTGTGACGGGGCAGGATGCGATCTCTTTCCTCTATTTCACTCCAGAGACGATCGATCCACCCCAGGAAATACTGCGCATCTTCGGCGCTGGCTGCGCCCTTTCCATCGACCTCCAGATAAATCGGTCCGCTGTGGCAAAAGAAGGGTTTGCCCCCTTGTGCCGGATTGGGTGGACCGTATGCTCGGACGGCCAGCCAACCTCCTTCTTGAACTGAAACGCTCTGGTCGAGAGTGACCGTACGACTCCCTCCCTCGACTTCGATACCATCAACTACAGAGCCATTGAGAATGAATTCCACCTTTTGAATCGGGTACTGGGAAGAAACCGTGCCCTGACCCTGTAGATTTTCCGGTCCAGTCAGGGCGATCGTATCGCCGGCCCTCCGGCCCTCTACGGTAAACTCAAGAACGGGTCCATTTGTGACGAATGTGCGACCCTGCTTTAGATTCTTGATCCAGTTCTGATAGGTGAAGCCCTCTTCCACCTTGACATAGACCCGATCCTCCCCGGGCACGCGTCCGGGTACTCGATTCAGGAAACAATCTGTGCCGGCCGACGCTGGAATTCTGAACCCACAGTTCAGAAG
>DATGOF010000382.1:0-6454 GCA_035306285.1 Acidobacteriota bacterium
TGATTCTGATTTCCAGGGAACCATCGAGGTCACCTCTGATCTCCCGATTGTCGCTCTCACTCTACAGAGTACGGAGAATGAGCTGGCCGCCACCCCTGTGCTCCCATTCCAGACCGGCACAATTACCTCAGTGAATGCGGGGGCCGGGCTAGCCGGAGGTGGAAGCACCGGGGACATCACCATTGAGCTGGCACCACTTATTGCTCCTGGCGGAAGCGGAATTGATGGTCAGATCGGTGTTCTAAATGCGGGCAATTCTATTCGAGCGGTGATGGGTATCGTCGACAACACCGGCGTCCTCGGAGTCAATAATGCAGCCGGCAGCGCTTCCGCGGTAATCACTGCCGATAGTCTGGGAGGCGTGTTTCAAGCGCTGAACAATGACGAAGATGTAGCAGCAGAACTGGGGGCGAACGTGGCCGGCAGCGGACTCGTACAGGTCATCAACAACAACGAGACAGGGACTCCAACGGATGGCGTCGCTGTGATGACGACTACTAATGCAGGAGCAGGCTTCATCGCGATCCGAAATCCCTCCGCCGGACGCGACCTGGTTCGCCTTACGCATCTGGATAGCAACAGTCAAGTGGGTGTGGTGGCTGTCTTCGGTCAGACCGGCAACGAACCAATCGCCGGGATCAACGGCGCGACTGGTGAAGTCTTCGGTCAAACCAAAAGCTTTATCGTCGACGATCCAACCCAGGAGGGCCGCATGATTCAATACACGTCCATTGAAGGGCCGGAAGCAGCTATTTACGTTCGGGGGCAGGTGAACCTGCGAAGCGGCCGAGCCTTTGTCCAGTTTCCGCCCCACTTTGCCGCTCTGGCAGTGGACGATTCGATAACCATTACCCTCACTCCACGTTCCGCCGCATCACTCGGCGTAGCGGCAGCGTCGGTGTCAGGCGACGGATTTGAAGTTGTCGAGCTACACAGTGGAACCGGTAGTTATCCAGTTGACTACGTCGCTTATGCCGTCCGACAGGGATACGAAGATTATCAGGTCTATCGCGACGCGGAGGATTTGCTGTTACCGGGCTCAGGTCGGAACTCCGAGGAGGATAATCCGCCAAAGTGAAACCAAGGCCGATGAGCTTCCGGTGCTAATCTTGGGAACGCCGGGACGGTAGCCATCTTTCGCCCCTCAGCCCCGGGGGCAAACACCTCCTGATTGAGCAGAATTCCCGAACGGTCCCGAAAGAACGAGGGTATTGACTGGTTGTGGACCTGAGCCCCAGAAGTGCGAGCTCTGGCTCACTTGTGGGTTAAATCGCGCAGTTTGCCGATTTCATAAGTGCCCTAGGGAAGCGAGATAGGGCAGAGGCTGTTGGCTGTAGCAGACAATTGAATCGGCTGAAGACTCGTGAAGGCAGTGCTGATTGGCGGCTGATCGCTTCCCTTCTCTCAGCGTTTGAGCCCTAGGTTATCCAAGACATCAGTCGCTCCGCGTCAGCAGGAGAAAGTTCTGCTAGCCGGATCTTTCGCCGTCGGTATAATTGCTCCAGGACTGCAGCCCAAAGGATCGAAACGTGCGTGCCTTCTCTCGTAGAGGGTGTTAACTGGGGAGCGTGAGGTAAGATATGGACTTAAAGAAGATCGTCGCTGCCGTTGATTTTTCAGATACGTCGCTTCTGGCTCTGGAAACTGCATACAGCCTGGCTTCCGAAACCGGAGCGACTCTCTACCTGCTGCATGTGATTGACGAGCATCTGCTCGCTCCAATAGGTCCCTTGCGGCTGACCATGGCAGAGCTCCGCGAGCAACGAGAAAAGCAGTTGGAAGAGCTGATTCCTGAAAATTGGGACGAATCGATGCCGATCGAGCGTGTAGTGATCGAAGGGGACCCGCCCTCGGCAGTCGCTGAATTTGCTCTCAACAATAATGCCGACATGATCGTGGCTGGCACTCATGGGCGGAAAGGTGTTGCCCGCGTCCTAATGGGGAGCACTGCCGAGAAACTGCTTCGCGAGGCACCCTGCCAGGTTCTGGTTGTGAAACCGCACAAGTCTGCGGTCAGTGAACCAGATGCCGAGGCCCAAGCCTGATAGTCAGGCTGCATTCTCCTCTGGTCGGCAAGAGTTTCTATGCCAGGAGGAAAGGCAGATTATGTTGCCGGCTGAAGCGATTCCTCTGGGTGTGGCGTGGCCTGGTGAAAGGTCCGAATGGCTTCTGACCTGACCCTTAATCGACGAAGGGAAGCATTGGGGTTCGCCGGTCCCTGTAAGAGCCGGGTTCTGCGTTCTCTCTCTTACCATTACTCTTCGGCTTCATGCTGGACTTTTGTGGCCGAAATTCTTTCGTCGAAAAGTCGAAATCGAAGGAAACTACTCCGCGCGGTCTTTTCAGATTAAGCTCCAACACTGGCAGCTCCTCTTTCGATCTTCCGTTGCCGTTGAGGTTTTCCTGGAGGCCACCCTCTTCTTGGTCTTGCTGCTGGTGTTGGTCTTGTTGGCACGGCTCGGCCATGGTTCCCGGTTTGTGGCCGTTCCCCTCAAGAGTTGGCGCCGGGGATGCCGCTCCTCTGCCGAACAGAAAACGACGGATCACCTCACGCAGACCAGGTCCAGAAGGCCTGCTAACCCGCCTGTGGAAATCTGCGACGGAACGCTGCCGCTTGAAATACTGGTCGAAAAAGACCAGCGCACTTTTGTAAAGCGCAGGTGGGTTTCCGCGTTTGAGGGAAAAGTCTTCCCAGACCAGATCCTCGTGAGCGAAACAGAGCCCGCGGTCGGGAGTTTCAATCACTCTGGCAACAAACCGGCAGCTTCCGCAGAACTGATTGGAGTAACGAAACTCCAGTACTCCGGCCTCGGAGTCTCGCCAACAAACACTCCCTTTTTCGTTTAGGGCTTCAAGGTAGAGCATCTGCTCTGATTACCATCCGGTTCGTCATTTGCACTTCAGCTTTGCTGAGCCCGCTTGTGAAGCTCAACGTCACTAGATGAGATCGTCCCATATCTGACTGGCCTAGCCATTCCCGGGTAGCGACTACTGCAACTGCGCAACCCTTTCCCTCATCCGCAGTTTCTGATTCTTCCGGCCGGACGTCTCACACCTCCAGGGGCAATCCGAGTATAGAGTCTTGCGGTGACATGGAGCTTGACGGTTGAAGACCCGAGCCGACTATCAACGCCGCGAAATGATGTCGTTTTTGTTCGATGAAAGTTGTATGGTGACCCTTACTCGTGAGCTCAGCTTGTCAAGAAGGTTATGGATGCCGACAATTCGGAATAACCGAAAGTTCTCGGAATTGACTCGGTTGTTGGTTACGCTTGCCGAGTTGATCTCTGGATGGAGTATTTTTCAGCTCCGAGGCAGTTTCAGTGCGGGAAACTGTGTCGGCGTTCGGCTCGAGCGGAAGGCGGCCGTCCATCCAGAACGGAACTAGAGTCACAGCTGGAGGGTTTAGCTGAAAGGCGGGAAATGACGATCCAAAGTATCGAGCAGTTCAAGGCGTTAATTGAGAATTCACTGGATATCATCACGGTACTGGATGCAGACGGTGTGCTTACCTATGTCAGCCCTTCGGTTAAACGCGTTCTGGGGTATGAACCGGACTCTCTAGTGGGTGGATCGGCACTCCAATGGATCCATCCGGATGATCTGGAGTTTGTAAGACAAGCTCTTACCAATGTTCTCGGATCCCCTGACCGGATTAATTCGGTGGAGTTCCGATTCCGCCACTCTTTGGGTGACTGGCGCAGTTTCGAAGCGGTTGGCACAAGGCTTCCCACGCCAATTGCAGGCGGCATTATCGTCGTCAATGCGCGCGATGTTACGGAACATCGCAAAACAGTGAACAAACTTCGCTTACTGGCCACCGCAATTGAGCAATTGGAAGAAACGGTTCTAATCACAGATGCGGACGGTATCATCCTTTATGTAAACCCTGCCTTTGAACGCATCTCGCAGTACAGCCGAGAAGAGGCGATTGGCCGCCACACGCGAATGCTGAAAAGCGGGGAACATGAGCTCTCCTTCTATCGGGAGCTCTGGAAGACGATCAAGGGGCGAAAAGTATGGCGCGGTCGCCTTATCAATCGCCGAAAGGATGGAAAGCTCTATCATGAAAATGCCACCATATCCCCGGTCATAGACGGCAAGAATCGGATCGTCAATTACGTGGCCGTGAAGCGCGATATTTCCCGGGAGTTGGAGCTCGAACAACAGTTTCTGAGGGCCCAAAAAATGGAAGCTGTAGGCGCTCTCGCCGGAGGGATCGCCCACGATTTCCGCAACATCATCACGGGCATCGCCGGCTTCGCTCAGCTAGCTGAACAACAGGTGGAGCCCGGATCCGAGACTGCTCAGGATCTGGAACAGGTTCGCCGGCTCACAGAGAAGGCGACGTCATTGACCTCACAACTACTGACCTTCGGACGAGAGCAGTCGGTTCAGCCCCGGGTTTTCGACATTAAGGATGTATTTTCTGATCTTTCGGAAATGCTCCGTCGAACAATCCGGGAAGATATCCGCATGGATATTTCGTTTGGCTCTGAACTCGCCAGGATCAAGGCAGATCCAGGACAGATCGAGCAGGCTATTGTCAATCTGATCGTCAACGCCCGGGATGCCATGCCACAGGGTGGAGTCCTGACCATTCGCGTGGAGAATGCCGCGATCGACGAAGCACTGAGGGAGGAACTTCAGGCCATCTCACTTAACCCCGATCGCGACTATATCAGGCTGCAGATTACCGACACCGGTCACGGGATGGACGAAACAGTCCGCAACCGAGTTTTTGAGCCCTTCTTCACTACCAAGCAAGGAGAAGGAACCGGTCTCGGTCTCTTTTCCGTGTACGGAATTGTGCGTCGGCATCAGGGATTAATTCGCGTGATCAGTGCTCCGGGGGAGGGCTCGACTTTCGAGATCCTTCTCCCTGCGGTCGCTGAAACGGCAGAATAGGCAACCGGTTTGCCAATCTTCCTGGTGCTCCTCGATGGAAAGACTTTACCCGTTGGACAGACGAGACAACCAGACTGAACAGGGCGCACGGTGAAGGGCCTCTTCGCTTAGGCTTCCGAGCAGAAGGTTTCCGAAGACGTTGCGCCCCTTGTCTCCGAGCATCAAGATATCGGCACCCTTCTCTTTGACCTTTCGGAACAGAACCTCGGCAGCACTATCCGCTTGCTGAACATCAGTCTCAACCTTGCTCACGACACCGCTGAGCAATTCTGCTGATTCTTCGAGATTCCTTTCTGCATCGCATTTGCGCTGCTGCCAGAGGGGGTCCATCTGCTGGAGGATGTCCATTCGATACGGCCTCACCAGTTCGATAACAGCAAGTAAGAATACTTCGATCGGTCGCTGCCAGGAGATGCTCGAGAGTAGTTTGACTGCCTCTCTGGCTGGGCCGGAACCATCGATACCAACCACAAATTTGATCGGCTGCTCCGAAGAAGGGGACCTCCCAGAAGGTCGGGCAACCAGGACAGAACAGCGTGCGTGTCGAGAGACTTTTCGCGATACGCTACCCAGCAGAAGGTGTTGGAGAGGGGAGTGGCCGCAAGCGCCGAGCACAATCAAGTCGATGTCCATCGAGCGGCTCGTCTCCAGTATCAAAGGCGCAACGGCTCCGGATCGCAGCAGTGTACTAACTTCCCAACCCGCTGCTTTGAGAACGTTGCTTTCCCGATCGAGAATCTGGTGAGCGCGCTCGTCAATTTGTCGGTAGAGACTATGCGCATCTTGCCCTATTTCAGCCTCAAGTTCTGCCGAGCTGGCTCCTTCGACAGATGTCATAACAGTTATTCGGGTGTCGGGAGGGAATGGAATTCGCGCAAGCAGACGCGCTGCATATTCAGAGTATTCTGATCCGTCAGTAGCTAGAAGTATGTGCATATGTTGATTCTAACGTTTCCAGACGGGCGATCCTATAGCCCGTTTTGCGGTATCCGCATTCAAGGGAATCGGGTTCCTTTCAGGTTACGAACGAGGTGGGACTTGTGGATCGTACCATGTCATTGAAAACAGCGCGGGGAATGGCGTGGATCTTCTAGAGATGTTCCGACACGTGCTATACTCACCTACATTTCCGGTGTCGGGGCATGGCGCAGTCTGGTAGCGCGCCTGCTTTGGGAGCAGGATGTCGGGGGTTCAAATCCCTCTGCCCCGACCAATATTTTCAATAGTTTACGCCGATTCTGGACGCTTTCTTAAAATTCCCTGTAGTCGATTCTGTAGACGGTCAAAACCCCGCAAATCTACACAAAATCAATGGTGACAACAGGATGGAGATGGAACCGGCTCGGACGGGCGGCGTAAGGAACCGAAGAAAACAGCAGTAGGCTTACGAAACAGCCCCGCCTTCCACCCAATCTCCTGATTCATCTTCAGATGTGCTTTCGGCCCTACTGCACTGTCGTTTCAAGTCGTTAAGGTTAATCCAAAACCACAAACAGGTTGCAATGCCCAGAAAGACAAACAGGATCATGCGGAACCAGAGGATTCG
>DATGOF010000383.1:0-4336 GCA_035306285.1 Acidobacteriota bacterium
AACCTTTTCGATGTCGTGGGGTGATTTACTGGCCTCCGCGGATTTCCAGGTCAAGTAAAGCTGATTTAGACAACTTGATGTTACTTCCTGGATACGGGGCCGCCGGCTCACCAGCCCTATCGACGGAACCAAAGGCTTTCTCAGGGGCGAGCAGTACGCTGTGGCTCTGGCTCTGCTGCACGATGAACAGATCGAGTTGGGGTGTTCTGGGTTGCCCTCGGCTCGACCACCAGCCGGAAAACTTGAGCGCGATTCGACGCGAACAGGAGGTTCGAGTCAATTTATATGGTGGAGGAAGCGATGGGAACCCGGTCGCTTTCGCTCGCCAGCACCGGGAGGAAATTGGCAGCCTGTCTCGAGGATTCGTAGTCTCAACCAACTGCACTCCCAGTATCTCGCACTGGGAGATGCCCTGTTTGACGACACCCCTTCTCCAATCAGCTGGGCGCAACGGTATACGTCTGGCGCATCCTTGCTGCTTCAGATCTGATAGGCACGCGCGGATGCGCCGCTTGGGCCACGGAGCAGCCACCCCCAATGGAGAACCAGCAAAGAGTCGCACTCAACCATTCGGGGCTGCTCGGTGCTGCAAAACTTGAGCCGAGAAGAAGAGTTGCAGCGGAATCTAATTCGAAGTGCGGGCCGGCTTAGCGATCACTGCTGGAGAACCGCGGTCCCAAGTCCTGAAAAAACCTCAGGACCCTTCCCTCATCCCGGTGTCTGCTTCAATCACGCCACACGCAAGCCGCGAGCCGGCGTTGCCCGTCGGTTGGGTGGTAAAGTCATCGGGATCGGAATGAACGATCACTGCCTTACCCATCACCGAAGTTTCCCCACTGGCCAGGGTAATATAGTCTACCTCGAGTTCTAGATGAGCGGTTCCATCTTCTGCCGCTTCAATGTTTCCAAGATCTCCGGCGTGATGTTCATCGTCGCCCGGTGCGCCGTGGCGGTATCCTTGAGGATTGAAATGGCCGCCGGCGCTGGAGGCATCGGGAGCACTACAATCGCCTGTTTCATGGATGTGAAAGCCATGAACGCCTGGTTCCAGACCTGAGACATCGGCCACGATTCGAACGGTACCATTCAGCTGTTCAAAAGTAACCACACCCGAGACTGTGCTGCCCTCGGTGGGTTCCAACCTCGCCACCGCTCGCAAAGGCTGGCTTTCGGTGGTGTCCATTTCTTCCGTTGCCGCGGGTTCCGGCGTCGTTTCCTCCATTGCACTTTGGTCCGTAGCTGTCCCACAGGCAATCAATATAAAGCTCAGGATACTGAGACCGGCTAGCGGAACTGTTTTCGAAAACATAGAGTTCCTCCCTTGTTTTCAGGATCTATCTGAATGAATCTGAAAAGTTATGTTCGCAACGCATCAAGAGCGTATGCAATTCATTATACGGCGCTTAGGAGTGTCTGCAAAGAAAGGTTGGGAAGCATCGTCATTAATCGACTACCCAGCGGCCAGTTGAGAAGCCGAGAACCGACCCGGTAACTACGTCAGAAGCGAAGTGATGGCCGGATGAAATTCTTGAAAAGCTGATCAAGCCTGCGAGCGGATAAGCCACCCAGGGTACCCATTTCTGGTCGGGATAATGTTTGCTTGCCACGCTCGCCACAGCCCATACTGAGATAGCGTGGCCGGAAGGAAATGAATTGCCACCGTCCCAGAATCCATAGACATTCTCTCTGTTTGGTCTGGGACGTTGAGTTACAGCTTTCATGAGACTCACCGCAATCAGACTTCCTACCAGAGCCTCAGTCGACTTCCATCCAAATTCCGCCAGCCGTTCTTGTCCCGACCATTTTCCAGCCAGACCCAGTGTCACAGGTAAGAGCGCAACGGTCAGGTCGGCAGGCGTTGATGCAAAGACGTCGTTGAAGCCACTGAAGGCGTCATTTTCCCGGATAGAGCGAGAGGGTTCGTCATCAAGGGTGAATGAAAGACCCGATGCACCAATGAACCAGTATGTCTGAGGCTTCTTCCAGGTTTCCTCCTGGAACGGTGTGGTCCAGATTTCTCGTTGATCATCGACGAGGTGTGAGAAAAATGTCTCGAGTTCATGTTCGGAGGGACTTTGCGCCTGAACAGTGAGAAATGCGAAGAACAGGACAAGCAGGCGAGGAATGCTTTTCCTGGTCATCGGGCAACCGACCGCGCTTGGTACAACCCCAGGATTTCTCTGGCGTCTTCGCGGACCTTTTCAATCAAAGCCGGAGGACTTAAGGGGCGGGCATGAGGAGCATTCTCGAGAACAATTCTGGAAGGAAACTCCAGGGTCTCGCTGTAGAGGGTCAGCACCACCGTTTCATCCTTTCGAGTTTTTACTGAGGAACCCCATCGCTCACGGACATAAGGTGCGACGGGAGGAGTAAATTCGATTTCAATTTCATGGCCGCTCATCGATTTCAGGAAATTCTGCTTGTGACGCTCGGGATCAAAATCAAGCGGGCGCGGAAAGGTGTCGCCCAGCAACTTCACGGAAAGAATCCGTTCCAATTTAAAGGTGCGCAGATCCTCTCTCAGCTCGCAGTATCCGGTGACGTACCAGTAACCGAGATGCTTGGTGAGTACGTAGGGACGAATGACCCTCTTTGCCGTTTCATTTCGCGTCAGGGAGTAATACTCGATCTCGGTCCTCAAACTCTCTTCGACTGCCTTGCGGAGACGAGAGAACTCCTCGGAGAGCGACCGAGAGGGTCTTTCCAGTAGAATGCGCTTTTCTCCTGTCACTGACGGGTCGAGGGTTCGTGACACCGCCTCTTCAATCTTGCTTCTTAAAGAGGCGACTCCTTCTGGATCGACCTCCGGGTCGAGCAGCTCCAGAGACATCAAGAGCGCCATTGCTTCGGGTCGGGTGAACCGGAGGGGGCGATTTAGTTCCTGGTCGAACTCGATGAAGACCTGGTGATTTTCAACGTAAATGTCTACGTAATCATCAGGTTTAAAGGGCGGCTTGCCGATTAAACTGATGAACTCCAGTTCGCGGAGAAGCTGGCGTGGACGCATTTTTACTTTCGCAGCCAGCTCGTCCACACTGATCCCTTGATTCTGAGAGACATAGCTCAGGATAAAAAGAACACGATTGATGCGCTCGGTTACGTTCATAGCAGAGGACTGAGTCTCTCAGCCAGTTCTTGCTGGACTTCTTGTGGTTCCAGGATCTGGACGTCACTTTTTTGAGACAGCACCCAGGTTACCAGGCCTGACCGGTTGGTGACCGTTAACCGGTAACAGTCACCTCCGAGATTTTCCGAGTCTCGCAATTGCGGAGCGAGCTCAGGAATACGATGCGGTGCGATTCTCAAAGTCACAGAAAGAGGTGGATGAAGGTCGAGCTCCCAGGGTTGCTGGCGCTGGTAAAACCGGAGCGAGAAATCGTCTGGAATTTCATAATCGGGGGTTCCCGGCCGTCGAGAATTCACCGTAAGGGACTTGATTCGTCTAACGACAAAGCTGCGAATGTCTTTTCGCAGGTGATCCCAACCGACCAGTGTCCATTTTCCCCGCTTAAAAATCAGACCGTAGGGGTCCACTCTGCGCTTCGTCACCTTGCCGGTTGAAAAGGCATGATAACAGATTTCAACGTACTTTCGGCGGTCTAATGCATCTTGAAGCTCATGAATGAACTGAGTAGAGGCCTCTCCTCCTTCCTCCTGCCCGTCGTCAGTTATGTAGGAGATCGTCACCTCTTCGGGAGGATGCGTGATCTGATTTTGAATACTGATAATCTTCGTAAGAGCGGATTCCAGTTGATCTCTGTAGGGGAAATTTTCGTTTTCTCTGACCGCGCCCGCCGCCAGCATCAACAGCGATGATTCGCGGGGCGAAAACTCCAATTCGGGAAGAAACAGCTTATCTTTGCGAACGAGGTACCCTTCCTTCTTGGTTTCAGATCCGCTTTGATAATCGATGGGAATGCCAAGGGAAATCAGTTCCGCCTTATCCCTCTCGAACTTTCGCTGATTAGATTCCTCGACTCCCTGCGCATAGTCCTCGGGAAAATGGTTTTTTATCTCCTGCCAGGAGACTGGTTCCCGTGCGTTTAAAAGATAAGTAATGAGATCAAGAAGGCGTTCTGTCCGATTCACTGAAGGTAGTTTATGAGAAGGCTGAAAACCGGTCAACTGACCCGCAGGACCCACCCCTTACCGGTCGTCTGTAGTGGGGAAAGAACGAGCATTCATTCAATCCCACACAGGCTAGCCCGGATTTCTCACCAGTAAGAGATGGGGGCTTGATTTCTGCCCTGTTTGGACGAACGACGGGTCGATTCCAAGCTCATTGGGGGGGTTGATCAAGCTTCTGAAGGGGTAGATGCGAGGAAAAACCCTGAAA
>DATGOF010000384.1:0-7339 GCA_035306285.1 Acidobacteriota bacterium
TTCAAAGCCTTCCTGGTGATGCTGTCGGTTTCTTTCATCGGTAACGCACTGTGGGTAGGTCCCAATCCGATGGGTATTCTGGAAGGAGTCTTCGGCTTTAAGTTGCCGCCCTCCTCCGGTCCCCACGATCCCTACGATTCGAGGCTCATCGTCTTCGGCATGATCGGAGCTATCGGCGGGTCCCTAATGAACCTCGCTTACCCCTATTTCCTCGAAGGAAAGGGATGGAAGGGGCCGGAATACCGCCGCCTCCAGATGTATGATTTCCTACTTGGAATAATTGTCATGATCATACTCAATCTGGCGGTCTGGACTTTAGGCGCCGAGCTCTTACATCCCCAGGATTTAAAGATCACTGAGCTGGATGACTTCCCTCAATTGCTTAGTCAGATGACCGGCGAAGGCGGCCGGCTTTTGTTTTACCTGGGTGTCTTTGCCGCTATCTATTCGTCCCTGGTCGGACATGCTCTTGGTCTCGGGTGCCTGGGTAGTCACGGTTATTTGCGCTGGAAAAGTGGCAGTGGCTCAACTATCGGTGACTATCGAAAGCACAGATGTTATCGCTGGATTGCAGTGTGGTGTCTGGTGTCGCCACTGGTGTGGGTTGCACCAGGAATGCCCGGCTTTGTTTATCTAACCCTGGTGGCAAACTGCGCGCAGGTGGTCCTGGTTCCGATTCTCGCCGGGGGACTATGGTGGATAACCGCCAACTCAAAGATCATTGGGAGTAAATATCGCAATCGATGGTGGGAAAACCTCGTCATGGCTTTTCTTTTCTCTCTTGCTATCTGGGGAGCATTCAACGCCATCAGATCGGTTCGCGATGCAATTCTCGGGTGAGGTGGAGATCGGCGAATGAAAAATTGGGTGTTTTTGCTTGCCCTTTGCATGATGGGATCGGTCTTTGCCGAAGAAGTGACCATTGGAGGGAAACGGTTCGAAGTCGAGCTCTTGTATGAGGAAGACTTTAACGGCATCGGCAATCGATGGCGCTTCGATGGCCGGGGTCGTGCCTGGCTGGAGAGCGGACGCCTACAGATGGATGCTGACGGGTTCGAGTGTACCGCCTGGTTCTCAGAAGAAATGGAGGGGAATCTGATCGTCCTGTACGAAGCCCAGATTCTCGCACCAGTGGAGGCGAACAACATTAACTTGTTCTTTATGGCTACGGGTCCAGAGGGCGGGGATGTCCTCGACGTTCCATTAACAGGCAGCTATCCGGAATATCACAAGCTGCCGAACTACATCTGGACATTCACAGCGGCCCACACAAGACTACGCCGGAATCCCGGATTCGAGATTGTCTCTGAAGATACTGAAACGGTACCCGTGCCCCACAAGACTCATTCCTTCGCTCTCACGATCCTGGAGGGTGAGATCCGCTGTTACATCGATGGGCGGCTAATTCACGCCTACGATGATCTGCATCCCCACCGAAAGGGCAAGCTGGCGTTTCGCACGTTTCGGACCAGGCTATGGTGGGACAATTTGAGGATTTATCGCATCGTGAACAGTGGAGGATAACAACCTCAACACAAATCTAAAGCTTCACTGACGACCGCACTTGGCGTCAAACGTGCGGTTGAGACTGCTGGACGGCGCGGCTGCCGGGCCGCTTCCACAGGCGCGGATTCGCGTAGCAGTTGCTAGGACTGAGCCTTGCGCCGAACAGCTTGTGCTTTTTTAGATCACTTCAGGCCTCAGGCTCCTCCAAAAACTGTATCAGCGTGACGCAGATTCGCCTGCAGGGACTTCCAGAGTGAACTCGATATCCTGTCGTCTCCAATTCAGGGCCCAATCCGGATCCTCCTCGACGTCCAGTAGGATTGAGAGCCGTCCCACCGCGTGTTGCAGATCGGTTTCCGGGGCGTTGCGATAAGGATTGAAGGGGAGCACCGGCCAGGTCAGTCGCGCGTCGGGATGAACCTTCAGGGTCCATCCGCGGTGGCGAATCCAGCCACCAATTTCCTCCGGGCTCAGCTCGACGGGATTTTCGTCCAATCGAACCTTCTTGTGAGCAGTCTCCAGTATCTCTCCGGGTTTGAGTACAAGTTGAAGGTTGATCCAGGCATTCTCCATCCGGTTTCTGCCAACTTCAGTAACCTTGAAGCGGAACGTAATCTGTTCCGGCTCAGGACGAGGAACCTCCAGATCTACAAAAAACGTCCGGTGGGCCAGGCCGATGCGGTCTAGCTCATCACTCATCCGCAACCGGCTATTGCGAGGAACAGTCGTTATTTCGCCTTGTGCTTGTTCCATGATCGTTGCAAGTTCCGGTTGGTGCTTCGAAGGGGCTCCGGTAATGATCATACCCAGGCGGTCATGGTAGATGCTTAGATTCCCCTGCCGGTCGAGTGTGAATTGGCTATCAATCGGTGGATCGTACAGCCCGGACAGGCAGACCGTCCACGGTTCGGTCCTGCGAATGCCGGCCGGAACGGTCATCTGGTGGACAGCGCTTGACAGCTCTTGAGGAATCGGGGCCGTGGGTCCTTCGTGATAGTAAAGTGCATTCTGCGAGATACGTCCTAAGTCACGAGCGCTAACGTTTCCAGGGGTAAAGAATTTAAAGAGGAATTCGGCGTACCGCCGACCGTCTGGCCAGTGAGAAAAGCCGAAGCTTCCCCAGGGATCGACGTCCCAGTACCGGTTGCGGCCGTTGATCGTCTCCACCGGCTCTCCGTTAGGCCAGGTGAAATGTTTGTGAAAATCGGTGGCACGGCGCAGCGCTTCCAGTGCTCCGGTATCGAGGCTATGCTCGTAGTACAGGGCAACACAGGTCATCGTGACGTAGTTGTAGCCGGTCGCCGGTCCGTTGTCAGTAAATTCGCCCCAGTAGCCACCATGAGCCTGCTCCTGGGTGGCCAATCGGTGCATGGCACGGGCGCCGAGTTCCTCCCATTCCGCTTTGTTAAGAACCCGTCCGGCGAGATAGACAGTTGAGGCAAAGAGGGCGTAGTGATTGGTCGACGTGCGGATGAACGGATGCTGGTAACGAGCAAAATCGATGCGGGCTTCCGTCTGGGCGGCGAACCATTCGACGTTCCTCTCCAGTTGCTCGCGCCAGCGAGCACGCCGTTCCTCCGACAGTTTCTTTTCGAGTATTCGATAGGAATCGAGCCAGAAGTGGATCTCCCACTCATAATGCTGTCGGTCTTCGGCGTCGTCGCGTTCACTTTGACCAGCCGCCACATCCCCTAGCTCGAGCGCAAGCTTCAGATATTTCTCTTCGCCATAGGCCGGGTTGGCCGGGTGCTGTTTCGTGTACAGCACCGTAGCGGCAAACATATAGCTACAGGCGCCGCGCATCTCCGCCTCGGGTTGGACGGACTCCAGTTCAGCTATCATCAATGAGAAGTAGTCATCTGGCAGTCCGGCACCTGAGGCGCTCGCCTGCGCGAGGATCAAGCACCCGAAGATGACGGTCGTGCTGATGAGATTCCTTATATTCACAGTAACTTCCTCCCTTTTTCCGGTGACCGGTCGGCTGCTCGGCCGGAGCCGTCCTCCTTCAGTTCAACGGCTCCAAGTGATCCTCCGGCGGATCGCTACAGTTCCTCAGGCGGGTATCGTAAACGAACATTAAATGGTTCGCACGGTATTTGATGACTGGAATCCTTCTTAGAATTCCAGTCTAACGGCAAGTTGACCTCTCCGCGGCCCACCAAATCTCGAAGTGCTTCGTACGAACCCTGCGCTGCTTGAGCGAATATCTGAGACCGGATTAGCGTAGCCAGGATGATTCGGTGCGTTAGTGAACGTTCCCTGGACAATGATTCGAGCTTGCTCCGTGATCTGGAAATACTTATGAAGGCCGAGTCCCAGGGAGAACAAGCCAGGTCCTTCCAGAATATTGGGAGCCGAGTTCCCGAATCTGCCGACGTTGATGTCAGGACGGTTGTCGCCATCCAAGTCACCGGGTACCACAAAGGCGGACAAATCAAACCACCGTCCGAGTTCTCGTTGGGAACCCGGCAAATTGCCGTCGCCAACTCGGTCGGGACGACCGCTGAATTCGTTGGTGTTCGATACATCGAAACCGTTATAGGTGGGACTGAAGAATTCGCCCGTGGCTGCCTGGAGCGTACTGCTAATTGTCCAGCCGCCCAAAGCCCAGTCGGCACCACGGGACATCCCAGATGCCCACCTGCGCCCACGTCCGAACGGCAACTCCCATAACATGCTGCCTACTACTCGATGCCGCGGAGTATAGCTGACATTGCTGTATTCGAGGTGGCGTGCCCAGCTGTTCTGCGGGCGGGAACTGGTGGTGCTATCGCTCTGGGCATCAGTGAGATTCTTTGCCCAGGTCCATCCCAGTTGGTAGGAAAGACCGCTCTTCATCTTTCTTTCGACCACCATGTGCATTGAATGGTAGTTGTGGATTGCTCCGTTCTCACGGACGAGGATTTGATTAACGTCGGGGAAGGCCCGTTTTTCGTTGCTGAATGGTTCGGTGCTTGGCAACGGTTGATTGATATCCCGGGTCCAGCTGAGTTTTCGCGAGGCCGTGCCGATATATGACAAGCGGAGGCCCATATCCCAGACTTCTTGTTCGAGCGACAAGTTCCACTGCTGGATGTAAGGATTGCGGAAATTTGGATCGATCGCATCGAAGCTCTGAGCGCCAATCGTTCCGAAGCCTGCAGGGAAGGCGCGAGGAAATTGGAAGTCCGGTACGCCATTTGTGAGGGAATTATTGAAAGTTTCGAACGAAACGTAAGGTCCTCCCGTTCCGAGACGCCACAGTGAACTTGTCATATGATCAATGTAAATGCCGTAACCGCCCCGCAAGACGGTCCGACTGTCTGAGAAAAGCCGATAGGCGAATCCAATTCGGGGAGTGAAGTTGTTCAGATCGCTATTCCACAGACTCTCCGGTGCACCTGCCTGCGCAGCGGTGACAACCGGAGCAAGATCAGTAGGGAACAGGGGGCTGACCTTGCTCAGTGCCTCCTCATTCGGCACGATTATTTGACCTGTTGTCGAATCGAAGTTGAAGAAAGCATCGTCCCGTTCGTGGTACGGCGGATTGTAGTCGTATCTAACACCGAGATTCAGTGTAAGCTTCGGCGTCGCCTTCCAGTCGTCCTGAATAAAAAAGGAGAAGTCGGTATTGACCATGTTGATCAGTGGCGCAGGGTTTCCTCGCTGGGCGCGTTGTGGAAGGCCCAGGAGAAAATCGGCGTAGTCAAAACCGGTGAATGTGCCGGTAAAGAGAAAGTCTCCGAACTGCCGGACCGGAAAGGTCGTTCCGCCGGGGAAATTTGTTCCTCGGTTCCACTTGACCTCGATGCCCGTTTTGATCGTATGCTCCTGGCGGGTCCAGGTCACATTATTGACGACCTGCGTAATCGCTTCGCTTGGATCCTGAAAGATATCGCTCGCGCCGATGGTCTCGAAATTGTTAAAAGCAAATACTGGCGCGCCCTCGCCGATGTCCGTAAGCTGAAGACCTTGCAGACCGAACTCCTGAACCAGAGCTCGACCGTCGAGAGGATTGAAGGCCGGATTCTCCGAGCGCATGAAGCCGAACCGAAATTCGTTGATGATCGAAGGAGAAAAAGTGTGAGTGTCCGAGACCGTAAGCGTAGTTGATCTGCGATCCTGCTCTCGTATTGGCATCGTGATCAGGTTGTAATCGTAGACGTGCGCACCGCCCCGGTTCCATGAGAGCCGCACGAAGACCGAATTGGAGTCGGAAATCTTGTGATCGACGCGTCCTTCGACGATGTCCTTATATAACTCACCTTCACCGACGCCCCGCCAGTTGCCTACAAAGTCATCCAGCCCACCTGAGTTAGGCGCGGGATAAAAGTGATCCTGGATGAGCAGCGACGAAGGATTGAGCCGAGAGGAAGGGATAATGTTTCCGGGAAAGGGCTGGCCGGTCAGAGGATCGACAATCTGAGTGTCAGGAAGCAGCGACGAAAAGTCCCCCTGGCGGAAGGCCAGAGTCGGTAAATCCGAGTTGAAAATTCGCTCCTGCGTCTCTGGATCTTTCTCCACGGTGATGAAAAAGAAAGTGCGGTCACGCACGATTGGACCCCCAAGACTACCACCATAGCTCTTGGCACTTGTATTCGGCACCGAAAGCGAAAAGGGGTTTCGAGCGTTCAACTCGGATCCACTCCAGTAATAAAAGGCGCTTCCGTGGAGTTGATTGGTTCCTGATTTGGAAGTGGCATAGAACCCCCCTGGTGTGGCGGATTCAGCCTTGTCATTGGACAACTGGATTCGGAGTTCCGAGGTCATCTCCATATTGCTTTGGGCTGGGCCGACGGAGTTGTCAAACAAGGGCGAAACCTGTGTGATGCCATCGACACTGGTGTTCCATTGAAAGCCACGAGCTCCAGCAAGGCTAAAATTAGATCCTTGCCCGCGCTGTGCGCCCGGTGTGAACACCAGCATGGTGTAGTAAAAACCTTCTCCGATATTCCCTCGAGTGTTGATCGGAAGCCGCACCATCTCGTCGAAATCTCGCACAGCAGCTACTTCTGCGCCTTCAGTATTAATTACAGGTGGCGCCGCTTCAACATTCACCGAGGTCGTCACCTCACCCACCTCCAGGCGAAAATCGACGCGCAGTGTAGCGGAGGTCTGAAGAAGGATGTTCGTAACGAGAATTGTCTTGAACCCGGGAAGCTCAGCCGTGGCCTCGTATCGCCCAGGATTAAGGTGGGTCACCTCATAGAGCCCTCTTTCATTAGTGACCGTGTGATTCTGGATATTCGTGTCTACGTTCCGCAGGGTAACAGAGACGCCAGGCACGGCGGCACCGCTCTGATCAGTAACCAATCCGCGAACAGTCCCCAGAGTGGTTTGAGCTGACACGTTGGTAGTAGCCAGAATTAGAAGCGCTGGACCGACGAGCAAACAGCATTCCCTCTTCCACAAGAACAGTGTCTTCATAGTGGGTGTCCTCCTCCACGGCGGGTTTTCTCCTCACTCCGAGGTAGCCTTGAAAAGCAGGCCAGTTGGAAAGCGTCTTGCCACGGATGGTAGTCCTGCTGATTTTCGAAGTCAACAAAATCATCGACTGGTGTCAGTAGCATGTGAACTGTCCGGTGAGTTTGACAAGTGAAGTGTCCGGTCGCAGCAAGGAGTTTAGGATGAGTCCTTTAACAAGGGTGGCTGCCGGACCAGGGCTACCAACACCTGATTGCGATCATCGATGATGCCACCAGCGAGGTCTACTATGCCCAGCTGGTAGACCAGGAGAGCACGGCCACGGTGATGACGACTTTAAAGGAGACGGTCGAGAATCAGGGAATCTTTTGCGCGCTGTATGCGGATCGGGCCTCTCATATCGTGTATACGGAGAAGGCCGGTGAGAAAC
>DATGOF010000385.1:0-8408 GCA_035306285.1 Acidobacteriota bacterium
CGTAACGGATGGCCCGGAAAAAATGGGGCGAGATAGTCGGTTCGCCTCCCGAGAACTGGACGGACATCTGACGCCTGGGTTTGATCTTAACAGCATTATCCAGGATCTCCTTGATATCTTCCCATTCCAGTTCGTGAACAAAGCCAACCTGGTTAGCATCCATGAAGCAAGGGTCGCACATCATGTTGCAGCGATTGGTCAGATCTATCGTCAACACCGCTCCACGCCCGTGTTTGATGCTACTCGAACCGTGGTTGTGTAAGTTCTCATCGTTATGAGCTCGGATATCGCGACCTGGAAAATTTGATTCAATCCACTTTAGAAAATTCTTGTCGATGGCCATCATGTCTTCGAATCGGCCGTGAATCGGACATTCTTTAACCATCCAAACCTGGCCATCTCTTTCTAGAATGGTCGCTTTAATCTCACCCACTTTTTCTTCGATCAAAACGCGATAATCTTCCTCGCCATTGAGGATCTTTTCGCGGGCTTCGATGACACATTTCGGGCAAAGAGAATCAGTTTCTCGGGGCCAGCCGAGTTTAGGCTTGCTCTTTTCCCAGGATTTGAGCATCGGCTTATCGGACCACTTCGGCGTAAACGAGGGAGCCGGTCGAAACTGATTGAAAAACTGGATCGTGTTGAAGGCCTTTTCAGCGGTGAAACACAACGCTGAGTCAAAGGCTCTCAGAACTTTAGCTGTAGCAGGGTTCCTTGGCATAAGCCTCTCCTTCTTTAATCTCTCGATCTCTTCACCGTGACTCGATACAGACTGACGAAGACTAAAGAACAAATATTGTTTCGGATCGACGCGACAGCGGCGAAACGACTTCCAAACCGCACAGCAACGACCCATTTTCAACAACTTACAGTGGCTAAACATACGGAACGCCGGCATTGAGCGTCAAGGCAACGAGAGCCGTCATGGTGGAAAGGTTGTCAAATTTCTGAGAAAGTGATCCGTTCTGGTGGTTCAATCAGCAGGTGGTCGATCCTGGTTTACACAAAAATGACAGACTTGGTACACTATCCGATCATGGAGAATGTAGCAAAGGAAGTCCCCCTGGCATTTCAGATCACCCTGACGGATGAGGCAGCGGAGAAAATTCGGGCTGCTCTGGAGAGTCAATCTGAAAAGAATGCGCTGCGGCTGGAAGCTCGTGTCAGTGGGGGAACCGATTTCAAGTATTCGATGCGCTTGATCTCATTGGAAGAGCAGACTCCGGAAGATATTCTTCACCAGGTCAGCGGCATCCACTTAGTCGTGGACCCCGGAAGCGCCAGGAATCTGAACGGTGCCACAATCGATTACGAAGACCGTATCGTTCGAAGCGGGTTCAAGTTCAATAACCCGAACAAGCCGGAGACTCCCCGTATTGGCTCCGGTCCACGTACAGACCTGTCGGGACCCGTAGCGGACCGTGTCCAGTTCCTTCTAGACAGCGAATTGAACCCGGCTGTTGCCGCGCATGGTGGCCATATCAGCCTGGTAGGAGTCCGTGATAATAAGGTATACCTGAACTTCGGTGGCGGCTGCCATGGATGTGGCATGGTAGATGTGACGCTGAAACAAGGAGTTGAGGCAAGAATTCGTGAAGTGATACCTGAAATCGAAGAAGTGGTCGACACGACGGATCACAGCACTGGCGAAAACCCCTTCTACGTTTGAAGCCGCAATCCGGCTTGATATTTCTTTTCTGAATCGAGTTCTCTTATCCGGCCCTCCGGATCTTGGGATTTTGGCGCCACATATACAGACCAGTTTGGAGTTCTCGGTAGAGAGCGACCGTGATTGTGCGGACGGATACTTTCATGTTAATTTATGCACCTTCAGGTTTGGGATCGGCCTGTCCCAGCCGCAAGGGGATAAAAAGAGGACTTGAGTGCGATGGATAGTTATCGATCGATCACCACTGCATTGGTGTTAATTGGATTGGGAATTCTCGCCGCGTGCGGCGGGAACGGGAACGGCGGAGGCCTTGCTAAGGTTCAGCGTGACAAGGTGGTCTACGTCTCGGCTGTTCCTTTTGAACCTCCAATCCTCTACCAGCAGCATGGCGATAAAGTGGGGCCTGATGCCGAAGTGGCCCACTTGATTGTTCGAAAAATCGAAGGACGGCTGCCCGCCTTTGGAGAAGGAACGCTCCGGGCCGTCTGGCTGAACCGAACCAGTTCCACCGTACTCGGATCCGTAAAAAGCGGTGAAGCCCAGTTTGCAATCGGTGCTCTCGCGATAACCGAAGGACGGAAAGAGGAGTTTGCGATTTCGAAACCGTATCATGAGGCCGAACTGGTCACCGTCCTGAATCCTGCTCAAAATGACCTCTCGCTAGAAGACCTGGCGGAAGCCCGTATCGGTGTGAGAAGCGGAACCGGCGTGGAAGAGTTTGTCCGAGCCAAGTACCCATCCGCCAAAATCACAGGATTCGGTACTCTCGATGATGCCGTTCTGGCTTTGCGGCGCGCTGAAATAGATGCCATTATTGATGATCGTCATCTGGCTGCTTTTGCGCTGGCCACCCTGCCCGGAGCCGATCACATGGAGATCATCCCCGAGACGCTCGGTACAATCGAGTATGGTGTTTTTGTTCAGAAAGGCAACGACGAATTGCTTCAGATTGTAAATGAAGCGGTCGATGAAGTGAGTTCCCAGTATGCCAGCCTTCTGGAGCAGCATGCCGGCGAGACTATCCAGCAGGTCGCCCAGAGAAGAATTGATCGCCAGGAGCGAGCACGCCAGGCGGCTGCCCCACGGCGAGTAACGATACGGGTTTCCAAGCAAGCAAATGTCGATTTTGATATTTACACATTTGCTAATCTGAGCTTCATCCTCAGGAACCAGGAAACCGGTCAGTCATATAACACTTCTCGAATCAATTTTAACGGTAGCGTTGGTGTTGCAGGAGCATCCGTTCCCCCGGGCAGTTATACGCTGTCCCTCCCGAAGTTTAATCTTAACGCTCCCTTGCAGATTACATCCTCCGATCCATCTTCTGTAACGGTGAACATTACGGTGACGAGCGAAACCGTTCTGGTGCGAAAAAGCTGAGTTCGTCGGTTGGCCTAGGCAGTTCCGAGGTTTCGAGTTCACGTGTGTGACGGCCCCACTTTGTCAGTCGTCGACGAGGCATTTCATCTCTCTTTCTCTTCGTTCCTTCGATATCGTTGGTCCTGCTTTTTGAGGTCTAATAAGAGGGATGGAACTTTTCCCCCTTAGAGCCATCTAATTAAAGAAAGAACCGTTTTCAGCAGGAAGGGCAAGCTGGGGTAAAAAAACCCTCGCCAATCGGAAAATAGCCCTACGGCTCGCGCGTTCGTGCCATAATATTAAGACCTGGTCCGAAAAATGGGAGAACTGACCCGCTCAATAAGTTCTGGAATTCCCTTCGAGGAGAGTGAAGATCTTGTCGTTCGACTGAAAGAGAACGACGAGGAGGCTTTTGCGGAAGTTTTCCATCTGTACAAGGATATGGTGTATCGCCTTTCCTATCGACTGCTTGCCGATAAGGCTGAGGCGATGGATATCACACAAGAAGTCTTTCTTGTGTTGTTTCGAAAAATCGCGTCCTTCCGGGGAGATTGCTCTCTCAAGACGTGGTTGTATCGCGTATGCTTCAATCAGGCTGCCAATCGTAATCGTTGGTGGAAACGCCGTTTCAAGAATCACACACTCTCGTTGAATATTGATGCGAACGGCAATGAGCCGAACCTGCCCGAATCGGCGAGCAGAATGCCTTCTCCCGAACAAGATCTGTACAGCCAGGAATTACAGAAGGTGCTCCATGAGAGTTTGAAGAACCTACCATTCGAACAGCGGGCCGCCGTTACTCTGCGTGATGTAGAGGGCTTAAGCTATGAAGAGATTGCAAAGATCACCGGTACCAATGTGGGTACGGTAAAGTCTCGAATAGCTCGGGGACGAGAGCAACTTCGGCAGTTGCTGCTTTCTCATCGAGAGGGATCATTATGAGGTGTCAGACATTTCGAGACTCGATCCATGACTACCTCGATATGCAGTTGAATGTTCAGGAGATGACTGCGATCCAGTCTCATCTTGATCGGTGTCCTGATTGCCGGGGACTGTACAGTGAGTTTCTGATGATCCGGAAGACACTGGCAAGTCGCATCACAATGCCAGAAGCGCACAGCCAGCATATCTGGAAACAAGTGCAGCGTCGACGTAACCGCAACTTGGGAATGGTGGCTGCCCAGTTGTGGGACGCGCTCTACACTCTCTGGAGAGACACAGATCGCAAGTACATCTGGTCCAAGCTTACGGCAACTCCTGTAACCTTTCTCTTTTTTGCGTTAATTTTCAGTCACTTCGCTCCGGGTGAGATTCAACCATCGAATTTTTATGTCTTTTCCCTCGAAGACTGGCCGGAAAGTAATCGTGACGTGTTCATCGTTGAGTCTGTAGAGGTAGAACAGAACCGGAGCCAGATTCGGGACCTGGTCGAGGCTGCCTGGAAACTACCTTATGAAGATTCACTTTCCTTGATTGCGGAGATCACACCGGAAGGTCACGCACGAATCGGCGACATCCTGGTTTATCCAAAAAGCGATGATCTGCTGCAGGCGGTTAATTTGACCTTGCAAAATGCCCGATTTGACCGGTCCCCGCGTGTGCCCCGCCAGTTCTTGATCTATTCGTTCCAAAAGATCGATGTCTGGTACGATGCCCGCACCGGTCTGTAAGTCTCTGTTTTCCCTTCAGGGAATCGATACCTCAACCTGACTGGCTGAGAGATTGCCATTGTTGTCCACAACACGGATAGAGACTAAATGGCTCCCCGACTGCAGGTCAGATAGTGAGAATGTGAATTCCTCTTCCGTTTCATCGGCAATTCCATCCTCAGGAAAGACAATCAGCCAGTTCAGGCCATCCACGGAGTATTCTGCCTGATAGAGTGATCCTGTCTGCACTGTGGCTTTAAAACGGACAGTTGCCTGGTTTCCCTGAACCCGGGGCGTTTCAGTTTCAATTTTTGGTCCAGCATTTGCGATTGTGAAAGCCGAGCTGATCAGTTCACTCTGTTGGGCTTTATCAGGTGGATTGCTCGGGCTATCGGAAGCTACGACACGCAAGAAATAAGTTCCATCGGGAAAGCTGGCTCCATCAAGAGTGTAGTTGTTTTCCTCGACCCCTTCCTTGAGCAGCCGCCAGTTCGATTCACCTTCCCTTCGCAGATAGATCGAATAGATGAGGTCATCGTCGTTTGCGTCGCTTGCTTCCCACGTGAAGCTACGAGCACCCGGGCTGTAGATTTTTCGCGGGGGAGGGACTCCTCGCTGCGTATCCAGATCCCGGATCGAGCGGGGTAGCGAGCGAGCATGTGCACCGTCAGGACCACCTGGCTGAACTCCCATTTGATTATTCGGCGGAAACTTCATCAGCGCGATACCCGGTGCAAAAATCGAAATCGAACGCACCTCGGGCGCTACGTTACGCTGCATATAGGAGACACTCACCATATCAATTGCATTCGTCTGAGAAACGAGAGAACCGGATCGTGACCCAGGGCCGATTTCGACTTTCCACTGCAAGTAGCGGGCCGGAGGACTAGAAATGGCAGAACTTGGCAGGGAGTACGGAGTTGACCACTCGCTCCAGGTCTGGTCGGGCTTTTCTGTGTTTCCTGATCGTGTGGCAAAGGCGATATCGGTGCTAGCAGGATTGTGAATGGTCCACCTCAATACTCCCCAGTCGGCGATCATTCCAGCGTCGATTGGTTCCGATTCGTAGCTGCCTTTCTCGGTGGGTTGGGCTGTCACTTTGAGAACCTTTCCCAGATTACTGGTAATAGCATACAGGGTGCCGGCATGCTCCAGCATTCGAGTGACCTGCTGTTCGCGACTGTCCACCAGGAGGGTCGTAAACCGCTGCGGACTGATCGAAAGGATTCTTCCTTGATCTCCAGTGGCCACGAGAAGGTTGCCGTCATCGCGAACCAGGAGATCAAAGGCAAGTTGATCTGCTGAACTGTAGATCGTTTCGACCATTAAATCCCGGCTGATTCGATAAACCTCCAATCGTCCTCCTTTAGCTGTGCCGGAGATTTCTACCGTCGACTCAGTGGCTTCTGTTCCCGCGGCCGATTCAGGAGGAGACGAAGAAGCCTTTTGACCATCGCTGGGAGGGGCAGGAGGGCCCGATGACAGCGCTGCCGCATAGATCACACCGTAGCGGTCAACGGTGATCGCCTTGATCTCTTCCAGGTTCGAGTCATATAAGACAAAAGGCTGGGCTGACGAAGAGAGCCGAATCAGGAGGCCGCCGGGGGCCGTTCCGGCAAGGAGACTATTCTCGGGATCAAGACCCAGCGACATGATATGAGTCTCGCTACTGTCGTAGAACAGGCTTCCGTTACCCTGAGCATTGACACGATATATTCTCCCCCTTGGCCCTGTCCCCACGTAGAGGTCACCACTGGGGCCAAGCACCATCGACCAGATGTACTTTTCATCCGGGTCGTAAAAAACGGTTTCCTGACCCTGTGAATCGATCCGGTAGACCTTTCCATCCGGGCCGGTCGCTGCCAATATCCGATTTTGCGAATCGATCGCCAGCGCATAAACACCTGGTTCTGGAAGGGTTGCAAACTCACTTCCGCTTCCATCTGTGCCGATCCTGTAGATCTTGCCGTTGCTTCCCGTGCCGACGTAAAGATCCCCGGACTGGCTCAACACAGCAGAGTAGATAAAAGGTTGTTCAGTATCGAATACTTCCTCCAGCGAGGGTGCAAGAATCAGTCGACCATCGCTAGAGACTGAGATGCCTTGAAAATCTCCTCTCAGAAACTGTTGTGCCGTGGAGAACTGAACCGTCTGGGGATGGGTTGCAAAAAGAGGGAGTGAACATATGACACTCACCCACAATAAGAGAATCAAATATCTAAATCGAATCATTCAAACTTATCCTCAACGCTATGGTCGGGTCTGAAACATCAGTGATTTTCTGGAAGAACTTAAGGCTGACGGCGAACTATTGGGCAGTCCCTCTTGTCGGGAACG
The DNA here is from genome assembly GCA_035306285.1 of Acidobacteriota bacterium. Lineage (GTDB taxonomy): Bacteria > Acidobacteriota > UBA6911 > RPQK01 > JAPXNP01 > DATGOF01. The sequence continues at coordinate 7,015 of DATGOF010000385.1, forward strand.
CTGGGGACGAACCTGCAAGTTGTTCGATCGGATCAACCTTCCACTTCGACCTGAATGACTTTTTCCCCGGACAGCACGTAGTCTGTGGAAGGGAGTTCGTGCTCAACGTATACTACGCGATTGATCGGGCGAGCATCACCGGATGTTTTCTGAGACTTATACAGCGCCAGCAACGAAGGGGGAAGATTGGGCAGACCGTGTCCGGCGATTACTGCTCCTTCTTGTTCGCGAAACAGGCGAATATAGAATCGGTCATTCTTTTTCAGGTTATTGATGGCCTTCACAAGCTGTGTGAGATTCTCTGGGATGAATTCTCCGGACTCGATAAGTGCGTCGTGGCGGCTGACAGAAATGCCGTCGCCGATCAGGATTTTGAGCGGTCCAGCCGGTGTGTCTTCAGGAATCTTGACTGGATACCTGTCGCTAATCACTTCACCATTCGGCTTTCGCAAGAACACAGTGATTCCGACTTCCTCCCCCGCACGCACTTTTATACGGTCTTGCCAGACTTTGTCCAGCGTCGCTTCCTGGGTACTTTCCACTGCCTTGATTTCTAGATCGATTCCTTCCATGACAACGTCTTCGAACCCGCTGTTCAGCAGAAAGTGTACAGGCGATGCTGCGGTAATGGCCGCCAGCGCCGGCGAACTCGCCACGTCAGAAACACTGTTCTCAAAACGAATCTTCGGCTGGTCTTTCAGCGAAATCGTGCACTTAACCTGCAGAGTCTGGCCTCCAATCGAACGTTCCGAGGCCGTAATACTGCTGTGCACGGTAAACGTCATTAGGAAAGGAGTCAAGAACTTGTCGCTGACGATCTCATAGCGGTAGTTCTTATCTTCGTGGCGACTGGTTCGGAGGCGAACGTTAACCGGAATCATCTTGGGTTGGGCACCCTTGATCCCCATTATTCCGGTCGCTCGATCCTGACGGATACTCCCGACGATGCCACCGGTCGCAGAGAGCTTCTGGCTAGTCATTATGCTGGGAATTACCGTCAGTACGCCTGCTTTCGTCAGCGGCATGTCGGTATAACCCATGCTCAGGAAGGGGTGTCCAAACGCGTAAATTTTATCGCCACTAATGTGCGTCACCGTTCCGCTCGCGTTGATGTTCATGTCGCCCCGGATCAACTGAACCCCGACCGTTGATCCTGGCTCGAGCGGCGCATCCGAAAAATCGTTTAGTCTGGTGTTTCCGGCTCCAAAAACGGGAACCAGGCCGAGGCGATCAAACTGCGAAGCGAAAGCTCTGACTGTTTCCGTTGTAAATCCTCCCAAGTTCAGGGGAGTGGCGATGGGCTGGAAGCCACCGAAAGTTCCAAAAGTCTCATCCGGAGGTTCTCCTTGCAGATGTGCAGGATCCCAGAAGCCGAAAAGATCGGAAAATGATGA
>DATGOF010000386.1:0-14804 GCA_035306285.1 Acidobacteriota bacterium
TTCCTTTATCTGCATATTTGTTACGCTGTTTTTCTTGGGAACGCTGATTGGCCAGGGTGCGGATCGCCCCAACTTCCTCTGGATTCTCTCAGAGGACAATTCGAAGCATTACCTCAGGTTGTTCGATGTAGACGGTGCGCCGGCTCCAAACATTGAACGTTTGGGCCAGGAGGGAATCATCTTCACGCGAGCGTTCTCGAACTCACCCGTCTGCTCGGTAGCGCGAACGACACTCATCACGAGTTGTTATGCCCCACGCGTAGGCACGCAGTTTCATCGTCATATTGAACCTGCCCAATTGCCTGACGGTTGGCGGTTGTTCCCGGCTTATCTGCGGGAAGCGGGCTACTACACGTCCAACAACGCCAAGAAAGATTACAATGCCGTCGAGAGAGCGGGGGTCTGGGATGAATCATCGCCGGAGGCCAGCTGGCGACGGCGTCCGTCTCCCGATATGCCTTTCTTTCACATGCAGACCTTCCCGGCTTCTCATGAAAGCTCGCTGCATTTCTCGAAGGAAGAGATTGATCCCGCTGCACTATCGACTGACCCCGAGACCGTTACGACGGCGCCTTACCATCCCGATACCGAGCTTTTCCGCTACACCCGTGCAAAGTACCACGACCAAATTGGGGTTGTGGATGACCTAGTAGGGAAGATGGTGGATCAGCTAAAGGAGGATGGTCTGCTCGAGGATACGTTTGTCTTCTACTTCGGCGACCATGGCGGCGTACTACCGCGTAGTAAAGGGTATTTGCACGAAACCGGGCTCCACATTCCGCTCGTTGTCCGGATTCCTCAGAACTGGCGTCATCGGGTGAATATGCCGCCGGGTAGCCGAGTAGAAGGATTTGTCAGCTTCGTCGACTTTGGTCCCACTCTTCTTCATCTGGCCGGCCTCAGGGTCCCGGGCCACATGGACGGCCGTCCCTTCCTCGGGCAGGGGATCGCCCGGGAAGAGGTCGAAACCCGGGAGGAGGTCTTTGGGTATGCCGATCGCTTCGACGAAAAATACGATCTCTCCCGTTCTCTACGCAAAGGGAGATTCAAATATATCCGGTACTATCAACCGTTCTATCCCGACAGCCTCCAGAACAACTATCGATACAATATGCTGGCCTACCAGCAGTGGCGAAACCTCTACAGAGAGGGCAAATTGAATCGGGAGCAGAGTCGGTTCTTCGAGCCGAAGCCGGTGGAGGCTCTTTATGATGTCCACTCGGATCCGCATGAGTTAAGGAATTTAGCTAAAGATCCGGCCTATGCCGATCTTCTCGAACAGCTGAGGACACGTCTGCGGCAGGAGTTGAAGAGTTGGCCAGATCTGAGCTTCTTTCCGGAGAGTTATCTGGTGGAGGAAGCGATGGAGAACCCGGTCGCTTTCGGTCGCCAGCACCGGGAGGAAATCGGCGGCCTGATCGACCTGGCAGACCTGAGCCTGGTGTCGTTCAGCCAGGCTGAATCTCGATTGAAGCAAGCGCTTGAGTCGGTCAATCCCTGGGAGCGCTACTGGGCATTGATTGTAGCCAGCTCGTTTGGTAAGCAGGCACAGGGATTGATTCCCTTTGCAAAAGGCCGGCTGGAAGACTCACAACCTTTGGTCAGGGCCCGGGCGGCCGAGTTCCTCGGGATTATTGGTGCAGCTGATCCACGACCTCCGTTGTATGAGGCACTCAGTTCAACAGAGTCGCCAGTAGAAGCTTTGCTGATCTTGAACACAATTGTCTTTTTCGCGGACCATTATCCTGGCTTCCCTGTGGACGTGGACCAGATTCACCTCGCGCGTCCGCACCCACTCACCGAACGCCGGCTTCAATACCTTCGCGGAAAATAGCGCAGAGTTGCTTCATCAACCAGAAGGAAGGGAGGGCGGCAACCCCCAGGTCGTCCACCCCTCCGTGTCCTGCACGTCTCTGCGGCAAAGCCCAAGCGGGAAAGTTGCTCAATGAAACGAGCATCCTGCAGTGGGCGTTCTATTTATTTCCTGATGCCACTCACCTGTTCTCTTTCCCGCAGTGTATACTGGCATACCATGCCGCGCCGGTGCACTCGAATCGGCGCGCGCCGAGTAACACTCTTGACATTTTTTCTGCGAAAGGAGGGACGAATGAGTATTGCAGACAAGTTGTTGCCAGAATTCGACCAGGAAATGATGATCACGCGTCGGGTCATCGAACGCATGCCGGACGATAATCCAGAATGGAAGCCGCACCCGAAGTCCTTCACGATCGCACACCTTGCGCAATTGCTCGCCGGGATGCCCCGCTGGATCGGCCAGACCCTGACCAGCACCGAGCTGGATCTGGCCTCCGTTGGTGGCTACAGCATTGAAAAGACCGAGACATTGCTGAAGACGTTTGATGAAAACGTGCGTATGTCACGCGACGCTATCGTCGCAGCGAAGGACTCCGATTACGACGTACCATGGTCTTTGAAGATGCGAGAGAATGTGTTGTTTACCCTGCCGCGCGGCGAGGTCGTTCGACAGCACATCAATCATCTTTGCCACCATCGTGGACAGATGACAGTATACCTTCGACTTCTGGACGTACCCGTTCCATCAGTCTACGGGCCAACGGCCGACGAACCGTGGCAGACTTAATCGTTGGGATTGTAGCCGAGTTGCGTAATCTCCTCTTTGAGGACCGTCATTCTCGGATCCTCAACGTCGACCAACTCTTCCATCTCCGAATGATGAGTGAAGGTTTCAAGAGCGGCCTCCTTCGATCGAATCGCTTCCAGATGTGAGTTCGTTGTCTGGAGTGACCTGTAGATCTGGTCCAGTCGAGGATTCAGAGCGAAAATGGTGAACGGCACCATTACGCAGAGTATAACGACACTAATTAGAAGAGCAGCGGCTGCCAGCAGCACTCCATCTGCCAGCAGTTCGTTGAGCGCAGCTCCCGCCTGTTGCGCAACAAACATAATTTCCCTCCTCCTTGAGCTCCCTTCTTAAGCTGTCAATTTTAAAGAGGCCCCTAACGGACTGAGTAGTCCGCACTGATTTGACAGCCGAAAATAACCTAAACTAGGGATGCTAAAGTTTTCCTTCCTCCTTTCTTCTTTTCACTCTTTCTCTTTCTTTCTTTTTTCGGCGGAATTCGAATGTCCCGAATCAAGTTAGAAATACTGGATGCTGTAAACCTCTTCCGGCCCGTTCCGATCTTTGTGCCCGAATGTTAGCTTGTGAGAGCTACCTAAACACCAGTTTAATCTTTATCGTGACGATTCAAAAGAGGGAAATTAGAGGATCAATTCCTTTTCTCCAGTTTCGGATATCTCGGGCTATTCCACCTTTCCTAACAGAGGCCTTGGCATCACCGAAAAGCTAAGCTTCGCGGATCTTTCGTAGGTCGGGGAGATAAACCATCCGTCGGCCACGAAGATTAGCTTCTTCAGCCAGAATTCCTGCCACTGCATGAGCGTGGCCGGCCTCGATCGGGGCAATGGGTTGTTGCCGGGTTCGCAGGCAGTCTAACCAGTTCTTCATGTGAGGAGTACCCTCCACCTGCGGTAGGTCTTTGCCCGAGAAGGCCTCCCCCTCAACAGCCTGGTTGCGACTGAGCTTCCACTGGCCGTTCCAACTCCAGTTACTGCAGTCTATTTGTCCACCGGTCCCGTAAATGTTCAAATAGCGACCACTTCCATTCCCGAAGAACTGGCCGTAGCGAACCAAGAATCCTTCTGGATACTGGTAAGTAATCTCCACCGAGTCAGGTACCGTAAACCCATCCTTGAAATGAACCTGGCTGAAGTGTGCCGTTGCGTATTGGGGAGCTCCAGCACCAGTGATGTACTGAACTAGATCGATGAAATGTAATCCTTGTGTCGTATGCGGACCTCGACAGAATTCGCGGAACCCGTACCATCCGGCATACTGTTTGGGATCAAAAGGTCTCTTCTCAACGTTCATCAAGAACCCTTCCCAGTCAACATCGCTGCGGCTTACCTGTCTTTCGGCGTAGCCGTACCAGAAGGGTCTCACACCGTTCCTTGATTGCTCAGCCTTTACGATCACACCGAGATCACCTTCCGCTATCAGTCTCTTGGCTGCCTGAGCAGCCGGTAAACTCCGAATCTGTGTGCCGTTTTGAACAATTCGATCGGAGGCCTTGACCACATCATAAGCGGCGCTAATCTCGTCCATCGTCATTCCAAGGGGCTTCTCGACGTAAACGTCTTTGCCTGCCCGAATGGCGTCGATCAACTGCGTACAATGCTGGTGTTCCGGTGTACAGATCACCACCGCATCTACGCCGGTTGCGAGCAAGTCGTGATAGCGGATGTACTGAGATGGTTTTCTACCGGTTGCAGCGAGTACCTGTTCGGTTGCCTTCTCCCTCATCTGTCGCCAGGTATCGCAAATGCCGACTACCTCAACGTTGGTTTCGCGACTGAACTCAAGGATATCTTTTAGCAAACTTCCCTGGCAGCGATTCCCGCACCCAATCATGCCGATCGTTATTCGGTCGTTGGCTCCCAGAATATTGCGATAGCTCAACGCTGCTGACACAGCCAGAGAATGTCCCACGAACTGCCGACGGCTCAGTTTCTTACCTTTCATCTTGATAGAATCCTTTCCTCACCCTCCCACGTTGACCCTCACAGACCCGTTACTGGTCAGGAACACGGATTAATTTCAGAGTAGCACCGCTCGATCGATCTGAAGAGGGGGGTTTTTGTAAGCAGCGATATACCTGACGTTGTGATACCGTCGCTTTCAGTCTGTGGGGCTGGTCAGGCGACTTGTGACAGGATGCGGTCAATCAGGCGAGTGACATAGGTGCTCATGCGGCTATGTACTTGAGGATTCTCCTTCGGCAGCTGCCGAAGCCGAGCAATGTCTTCGCTATCGAGTGACTCACTGATGTCGGAGATTCCATTTAAAGCCAAAAGGGCAACAAACAACCCGTTCTGAGCTTGATCCGATAACTCGAGCAAGGATCGGCGGGCTCTTCTCTTGTTCGCGTCGGAGCCATAAGCCGCTAGCATTGTGCCTGCCAGCACACGAACTGAGGGAGAAGGATCTTCCAAAAGGGGTTCCACCTGTCCCTCGAGAGACGCCGCTGTTTCTTCTCCCCGAATGAGAAGACCCATCAGCCCCCAGTACCGAACCGCGCTATCCGCATCAGCGAGCGCTTCCAGCAACTCTCCCGTTGCGGGTTGTCTGCGATCGGAGGCGAGTTCCGCCGTGTCGATGATTCGCGCCAGCGGGAGTGCCGGATCGTGCCCTGTCTCATACGGGGTTCTGTCGCGAGAGCGACTGTGAATTTCGTCTTCCGGAAGGAATCCTACGTCACGAATCTCTCGGCAAAAATTCTGTAGCGCCTCCCTTAACTCATGCAGCTGGCTCTGGTAAGCGGGTGAATCTGCAAGGTTGCTTACCTCGTCCGGGTCAGCTTCGAGATCGTACAGCTCCTCGACTGGTTTTTCCTCCCAGAAAAAGGTCTGAGGAGGATGCAGCTTGCCTTCCTGGAACAGCTCATTCCAGACTCGGGTGGTTGGAGTCTGGAACATATAGTCGAGGTACTGGCCGTAGATCTTATGAGGCATGTAATTTCGAATATAGACGTAGCGGTGATTCCGGACGCTTCTCACAAGGTCGTACCGCTCATCCATTCGCCCCCGGTAGCCGTAAATGTAAGCGGGCTCCGGGCCAGTTTCCGGCCCCAAAAAAGGAGAACCCTGCATGTAGGAGGGTGGCTCAAGGCCGGCCAGCCTCAAGACGGTCGGGGCCAGATCGACGAAGCTGACGAGACGCTGAGAACGTCCTCCCGTGCTGTAATCTGGCGGTGCAAGGTGGCGAAACCGCTCAGGGAGGTACACAATCAGGGGAACTTGTAAGCCCGAGTTGTACGGCCATCGCTTGGACCGAGGCATCCCTGGGCCGTGATCTCCATAGTAGAAAACGATGGTATCCTCAGCGAGGCCGTCCTCTTCAAGCTGTCTGAGGATCTCACCTGCCTGTCGGTCCATTTCCGCCATTCGATCATAATACTGTGCCCAATCCTGTCGGACTTCCGGGGTATCGGGGTGATAAGCCGGTATTGGAACTTGATCGGGGTCATGCACGAATTCATGAGGTCGCGTGCGAATTTGGCTTTCGTGAGTAATCGTCAGATTGAAGACCGAGAAGAAGGGTTGGGAAGGGTCTCGCTTACGCCAGTGAGCCTGGTTGCTAGACTCATCCCACACGGTACCAGGTTTTTCGACGTTGTAATCTTCTTTGCTGTTGTTTGTGCAGTAATAGCCCGCTGATCTCAGGAATCGTGGGAAGAGCTGAAATCCCTCGGGCAGAGTAACCATACTTCGCATATGTTCGGCACCCGTGGATGGCGGGTGCATGCCAGTAATGATAGCGGTCCGTGCGGGTGCGCACACCGGAGCGTTAGACCAGGCATTGAGGTAAATGGTGCCTTTTTCGGCGAGACGGTCGAGATTTTCGGTATTGGCGAAGGTGTCGCCATAGGCTCCGAGATGAGGACCATTATCTTCGCTCGTGATCCAGAGTATATTGGGCCGATCCGGGGGAGCGGCGGTCAGCTTGCTCTTGAGGAGAACGGTTGTAGAGACGGCCGAAGTGGTCCGAGCCAGGAACCCTCTACGGGAGACCTTCTTACTCATTAGGTTCAATATTGTAATGGGGTCGGCGGGATAAAAAAAGGCGCTGAAGGCGGACGTTCACGCCCGCCATAAACCGGTCGTCGCGTACCGCTCACGTGCGATTGGTAAGGAAGAGGTGATCGATCATTAAAGCTTCAAGTATGCCCGTTCACTTTCCTTTGCCAGCAGGATTTTTTTTAAAGCTGACCAGTTCTCGTACACATTTGCGCATTTCTCTGATGGAAGGTGACTGCAGCCTTCCCTTCCGCGGAATACGGTCCGCAGTTTGGAGGTTTTAAAGATGCGTAAACCAAGGCAAAACCGAGTTTCTCTTATACTGCTCCTCACTCTAGCATTAGCCGGCAGTGGAGTCCTCCGGGGTCAGCACCACAAAGGTCACGACGAGCGTGTTCTCCACACGGATCCTCGTCTTGCTCCCGGTCAGATCGCCCCCGTCCTCTATGGGCTCGGGGAACATCACCATCCCATTACAACGCGCTCCGAAAGGGCACAGCTTTTCTTTGATCAAGGGATGAAGTTGACTTATGGCTTCAACCATCGGGAGGCACTGAGGGCATTTAAGGAAGCCGCTCGACTTGATCCTGACTGTGCGATGGCCTACTGGGGATGGGCTCTTGTTCTGGGCCCGAACTTGAACCTGCCAATGCAGGATCACGTTGTCCACCAGGCCTATGAGGCTATTCAGACTGCGCTTGCTAAGATCGAGCATGTCTCCGAAAAAGAGGCCGATTACATCCGTGCTCTCGCACAGCGCTATTCTAACGATCCGGGCGTTGACCGTAAGCCCCTCGACGTAGCCTACGCGCAGGCTATGAAGCAGCTTCATGAAAAATATCCGGATGATCAGGATGCGGCCACCCTTTATGCTGCCTCGTTGATGAATCTTTCTCCCTGGGATTACTGGGATGAAAAGAAGCAGCCAAAGGAAAAGACGCCGGTTATTCTGAGCACCCTCGAACAAGTGATCGAGAAGAATCCTCGTCATCTTGGAGCACTGCACTACTACGTCCATGCGGTGGAAGCAGTTGATCCAAAAAGGGGCGAAAAGGCCGCCGATTTGTTGCGAGGATTGGCTCCGGGCGCCGGTCATCTCGTTCACATGCCATCCCACATCTATATCCAGGTGGGCAGGTACTATGATGCGCTGGAGGTAAATGTGCTGGCTTCACTGGCGGATGAAGGGTACATCACTCAGTGTCGGGCCCAGGGCATTTACCCGCTCAACTACTATCCTCATAATGTGCATTTTTTGGCCTGGGCGGCCATGATGTTGGGTGATAGCCGTTCGAGCCTGGAGTCCGCTCGCAAGATCGCCGCAAATGTCCCGGAAGACTTGCACGGAAATGACTGGGCACTCTATCAGACGTTCTTGAGCATGCCCCTCTATTCAATGGTTCGTTTCGGACAATGGTACAAGATTCTTGCTGAACCACTGCCACCTGAGGAACTCGTGTTCTGGCGTGGAATCTCTCACTACGCCCGAGGCCTGGCGTATCTCCATACCGGACAGTTGCTTGAGGCACAATGCGAGCTCGATGAACTGCGGAAAATAGAGAAAGATCCGGAAACCCCTGAAGTACTTATCGGCTTCTCCAATGCGCAGAATCTGTTGACCATTGCGGAAGAAATCGTCACGGCCGAACTGGCTGCTAAGAAGGGGGAGTATGCGACCGCCATCGCCGGATTAGAGAGAGCGACACAGCTTCAGGATAGTTTGAACTACACCGAGCCTCCCGACTGGTATTACTCGGTTCGGCACAGCCTGGGTGCGGTCCTCCTGGAAGCTGGACTGCCAGAGAAGGCAGAGGCCGTGTATCGAGAAGACCTGGCTCGTTATCCGGAGAACGGTCACAGCTTGTTCGGCTTATGGCAAAGTCTGAAGAAGCAGAACCGCCTCACCGAGGCCGAAGAAATCGAGAAGCGATTTCAGAAAGCCTGGGTCCATGCCGATGTGGAACTGACTTCTTCGCGTTTCTGAGGAGACATGAAGAGTGGTTTTAAACCCAGTGCGATACATTTAATTAAAGGGAATTTATCGGACTTTTTTAGAGTCCTCCAGTTTTTGAACCTTTCCTCTCCCCGGGGTGTGGCCTCGCTCACCCCGGGCGATCATTGTACACTCCTTTCAGGACGGGCTTCTTGCCGGTGCGATATCGCTATGGAAATCACGGTACACCCCGTCGGGTCTCTGTTTGGTCTTCTTCTGTGTCCTCTGTGTCTCTGAGATGAACGTCAGCGGGCCGAGATACTTGGCGCGCCGGTTGTTGCCATGAGCTTTGCTCGCGTCCTACCCGGCCGGCCGCGATTCCGATGAGAAAGATGACCGTCGTGCCGACCACGATTACCATCCACTCATGCAGGGGATTGCGGATAGAACCGAAAAACGGAATGGCCTCCCACCACTCCATGCGTGAGAGAGTCATCCACGCGATGATTGTGAACCCCGCGATGATACCGATGAGAGCCGCCCTGTTGTTGGCTTTCCTGGAAAAGTAACCGAGTAGGAATAATCCCAGCATTCCTCCGCTGAAAATGGATGAAAAGGTCCACCAGACGTCGAGAGCACTTCTCACATCGATCATCTTGATCGCCAGGTAAATCGCGATAATCCCGAGCCCGGCTGACACGCTGTAAAGAACTCCCATCTTTTCCTTCTCAGAAGCATTCGGGCGGGAGAAACGCATATAGAAGTCAGCCAGAAAAATGGTGGCCGAGCTGTTCAAACTGGTAGAAACGGTACTCATGGCGGCGGCAAAGATGGCGGCAACGACAAGTCCTGTAAGTCCTACCGGTAGTCCTGTCACGATAAAATGAGGAAAGACCTGATCGGCAGCCGTACCTGCGGGCAGCAGTTCCGGTTGTACAGCGTAGTAGGAAAAAAGAGCTGTGCCGATCATGAAGAAAAGAAGCGAAACCGGGATGTAGAGCATCGCGCCCACCCAGACAGCCTTTCGAGCTTCCCTTTCTGAACGCGACGTAATGTATCGCTGGATGTAATTCTGATCGATGCCGAAATTCTGCAAGTTGATGAAGATTCCATTCAGGAGAATGACCCAGAAGGTAGCTCTGGTGAAATCCGCCTGAAAATCACCCAGGCTGAACTTGTTGTGCATACTGGCCACCGAGAACATTTGTCCTGGTCCCCCCGGCATCCCAAAGAGAAGCATGAGTAAACAGAGCAGCGCTCCACCGATCAGGACGAAACCCTGAACTGCATCGGTCCAAATGACGGCTTCAATTCCTCCGAGAAGCGTGTATATGGTAACTGTGACGCCCGTTACGCAGATGATGAGCCAGACTGGCCAGCCCAGCAGGACACTCATGGGGAGTGCCGTGAGGTACATCACTACTCCCATTCGGAAAATCTGTGTCAGTAGGTAAAAAGAGGATGCATAGACGCGAGCAGGCAGGCCGAACCGATGCTCCAGGTAGCTGTATGCCGAGATTTCTCCCCGGCTGCGATAGAGCGGAACAAAAAATCGGACCGCCATCCAAGCTGCCAGTATAAGGGTCAGGCTGAATGTGAAGCGGCTCCAGTCGAATGCATAGGCGCTACCCGGCAGTGCCAGAAAGCTAATGCTGCTCACATAGGTAGCGAAAATTGACATACCGCAGAGCCAGCCCGGCAGCGAGCGGCCGGCCGCCATGAATCCTTCACTGCTTCGACTACGGCGTAGAAAGTAAACTGCCAATCCCATGACGCCGGCGAAATAGATTGCGAGAACGGTTAGGTCAAGAAAAGGCATTCCGACTTTTCCTTAAGAATCAGTGAGATTCTAAACTTCATCGTTCAACTGTAACGGCTCTGCCTTCTGGTGAACAGGCGAACCGCGAGTTTTCAACCTCGACGGGTTAATATTTCTAGCAATTTAGCTGAAAGCCGTTCTTACTCAAGATAGAATTGTCATGGGACTGCATTTGGGGGCATACCATGACAATCTACCGAAGGGCCAAGCGGCGGGCCATCAACTGGTTCGAGTGTTTCGACCTAGCCTACCGTCTCTCGCTGAGACTTCGTGAAGGAGGGACGGGGCCTCATGACTATCCTGATGCTTCCTGGCATAATGCGGTTCTGAAGCGAAGTTCCGACATCGATGAGGCCGTGAACCAGGTTCAACAACTCGGCCTACCTCTGGTGGCCGATCGACCGAAGAACTGGGATAGTTTGGCGGCACTCGACCTGATCCTGAAGCGTACCGGACCTGATGCTCATGTCTTTGACGCGGGCGGTGAGTACTACTCGAGGATCCTTCCCTGGCTGTTCATGTATGGCTATGAGCACCTCTCAGCAGGAAATCTGGTGTTTAAGAGGCCTGTGAAAAAAGGACCGATTCTTTATCATTACGCTGATATCACACGAACCGGAATGGACGGTGAAAGTCTTGACGTCGTGACGTGTTTGAGCGTTATTGAGCATGGTGTCGATCTTCGCTCCTATTTCAAGGAAATGGCGAGGATCCTCAAGCCGGGAGGCTTCTTAATCACTTCCACAGACTACTTCGACAGAAAAATCGAAACTAACGGTCAGATGGCCTATGGTGTACCGGTCCACATTTTCTCCCGCCAGGAGATCGCCGAAGCCCTCCAGCTAGCGGCCGAGTTTGGTCTCAACCTGACCGGCCCTCTTGATCTGAAAGCTGAGGAGAAGGTCGTTCACTGGGAAGGCTACGGGTTGGACTACACTTTTCTGATCTTCTCCCTACAGAAGGGATAACCCGCTGAGCTAAGATAGTCATATTCTGATTCAGGACTCCAGGTTGATAGCTCTGGAAAGCGTGGTTTCACAGGCAGGGAGTTCATGACAGTAAATGTATTATCGCCGGAAGAGCGCGACGCCCGACTCTGGGCCTCCCTGTGTCACATCAGCAGTCTACTTGTATTCTTCGGCATTCCTCTGGGAAACATTCTTGGGCCGCTGGTTTTCTGGCTAATCAAGCGCAATGAGTACTCATTTGTCGACGACCAGGGCAAGGAGGCACTGAATTTCCAACTCTCGATGACGATCTACTTACTTGGCGGGGGCCTGATAATCCTGCTTTCTGGATTCTATCTGATGGTGACGGGCAGGGGGACGTCCTTTCTATGGACGATGGGGCTGCCTCTTTCTGTTTTAGTTATTCTTTGGGCCCTGCTCCTGATCCTGCTTGACGTGATTCTGGTCTTTGTTGCCACGATTCAAGCCAGTGATGGCGTTGCCTATCGCTATCCGCTGGCCCTCCCGTTTTTTCGGTGATTAGTGGAGATTGGTGATGACGAAGAGCAATGGTTCTGGTGGCCCTTCCCGGCGAGAGTTCCTGACGAAGACGAGTTCAGCCGTGGCGTTCCCCTATTTGATTCGGGCATCAGCACTGGGTCGCGGTTCTTCAATCTCTCCCAATGATCGAATTCAACTCGGGGTAATCGGCGTCAACCGGATGGGTAAGGAGAACCTGGAAAATTGCGCACGGTATCCGGATGTTACGATCCGGTCAATATGTGACGTTGACACTACTCGACGCGAGGAAATACTGAGCCGGTATCCGTCAACGAAGGGCTACCATGATTACCGCGAAATGCTGGCGGATCCGGGACTGGATGCTGTCATCATAGCGACGCCTCCCCACTGGCATGCTCGCCAGGCCGTCGACGCAGCGGAGGCGGGCAAAGATATTTACCTGCAAAAGCCGATGACGCTTTATCCGGACGAGACCCTGGCGGTAAGAAATGCCATTAACCGCCACGGTCGAATCAGTCAGATCGGGACCCAGATTCATGCCGGGTCGAATTATCGCCGTGTGGTGGAATGGATCCGCTCCGGTCGACTGGGAAAAGTCAGCGTCGTTCGCACTTTTATGGTGATGAACCAAGGACCTGATGGGATCGGGCATGCGCCGATAGAGGATCCTCCCGAAGGTCGGGACTGGGATTTCTGGTGCGGACCTGCTCCCTGGAGGCCATTCAACGCACTTCTTTTCAAGGATGCCTCACACCATGGGTCGTTCTGGGATTACTCCGGGGGATGGACTCCGGGAATGGCACCCCACATCATCGACCTTCCCGTCTGGGCTCTGGACCTGGGCGTTCCCGAAGTAACAAGCAGTAGCGGAGGGCGCTATACGATCGGTGACGACGGTGACACTCCGGACACACAGGAAGTGATCTGGCAATACCGGGATTTGACAATGACCTGGATGATGAGCACCTGCAACAGTTATGGATTTGACTCTGGACGGGGGGAGCGGACACGGCGGCTGGGAATTTACTTTCATGCCCTGAACGGGACTTTGTTCGCTAATTATCAGGATCATGAAATCACGCCCGAAGGTGACTTTCTAACCGACCTGACTCCGCCTCCTGAATCTATTCCTCCCTCGCCCGGACATGAGCGCGAGTGGCTGGACGCCATCCGCACGCGCAGGCAACCCAGCTGTAATGTTAATTATCACTGGAAGATCGATATGGCTATTAATCTAGCCAACCTTTCTTATCGACTGGGTCGGTCGGTTCGATTTGACCCGGCCATGGAAGGGTTCAAGGGCGACAAAGAAGCCGCTCGATTAGCTCGCCCTGAGTACCGCGGCCCCTGGCGCTTCCCCGAAGAATATGTTTAACACCGCGAGCTTGTGAAGGTTGCTGGCGTCGGCGGCGCCTAATTTGATTTCTAGCGGGATTCTGGAACGAATCCCGAACCTGCAAGAGAATTTGATCAAATGCGTGAGCCCCATGGCGCTCTCGTGGGAGAGTGTTCTACGACGGTTTCCTGCCGCTTGCGTTATAGGTCTTGAAAGGCGCCCCTTCGCGACCTCAGGTTTTTGGTTTTGCTCTGTTGTGCCTCTCTGAGTTCAGCAGTAGACTCTTCTCCAGTTCCCGAAACTTAACAACCACCGGAGGTTTAACGTGTCAGATTCTAAGGCCGGAAGGATTGGCCGGCGAGATGTTCTAAAAGGGGCATTGGCGACTCCACTTGTCTTGAACACGGGTGGCCTTCAGAGCAGGGCTTCCAAGAATTCCGATCTGATCAGGAAGGAGAACGAAAAAGAAGGCTCCTTAGACTGGCAACTGACCAGGGTCAGGCTGGATGCTCGCGAGGGTATCAGGTGTCCTTGGATTGAAGGATACTGCTCGAAGCAGAGCGTTCGCCAGGGAGAGTCAATCGAAATCATGGTGTCAACCAATCCGGCGGAACGCTTTAAGATTGAGATCTTTCGTACCGGATACTACGGAGGGCGTGGAGCCCGGCTCATGACGGAGCTTGGCCCGTTTCAGGGACGCACTCAGCCAACTCCAGAACCTGGTGAAAAGAGACTCATCGAATGCCGATGGGAGCCCGCCACGGAACTGCAAATTCCAGAAGACTGGCCAAGTGGCGTTTACCTGGGGAGGCTAACGACCCTTTCCGACGAGAGCGGGTACGGCTACTGGCAAAGCTATGTCGTGTTTATCGTTCGTGACGATCGTCCCGCAGACATTATCGTTCAAGTTTCAGACAATACCTGGCAGGCCTACAACCAGTGGCCGTCCGACTATTCCGTGTATACCCATCCCAAGGGCGTTCAGGGACCATGGGCCGATGTCAGTTTTGACCGACCTTACGGGATGTATCCTCAAATCTACGATAACCCACAGTCAATTGGTTCGGGGTCTTGGCTCTGCTTCGAGTTCCCCTTCGCCTACTGGCTGGAGAAGCACGGGTACGACGTAACTTACCGGTCAAATAGCGATATGGTTGATTTTCCTCAAGCCTTACCAAAGGCTTTCCTGAGCGTCGGTCATGATGAGTACTGGGATATCCGTCAGCATGAGAATGCCGTAAAGATGCGAGATGCAGGAGTGAATTTGCTTTTCTTTTCCGGGAATGCGGTCTGCTGGGTAAGCCCATTCCGCGAAAGCAGCAGAGGCAATCCTCGACGGATCTTTTTCAGAGGCGGCCCCTATGGCGGCGATTATAAGTACGCAGTGGAGCGGGAGCGGAAGCATGGTCCATTCCCGCATCGGGGGCCTGACGAAGGGTATTTGATAGGATCTCGGAATGTCTCGCCGGTTAATGGAGGTGGAGACTGGATCGTGGAGAAACCGGATCACTGGGTGTTTGAAGGAACCGGAGTCAGGAAAGGCGACCGAATCCCGGGGCTGGTCGGCTGGGAGTACCACGGCGACCCTCCTGCCGACATCGCGGGTCTGGAAGTTTTGGCCACCGGGAC
>DATGOF010000387.1:0-8363 GCA_035306285.1 Acidobacteriota bacterium
GTCCGCTGGCTCGAGAAGGCAGTTACGGTCGCTGAGAATTCCGCCCAGAAAGCTGCACTGGAAAAGCTCATTGAGTACTACCGTACCGGTGACCTCGAGGTATGGGACGAATACAACGTACTCTGGGTGCAGGACACCGAGTCATTCATCGATGTTATTAACGGCTTCATCGAAGTCTATAACGATCCGCTGGGCTTGAAGGGATCCTATGAGTCGGTCGTCTTCTTCCGTGACGAGGAAGCTACCGCGAGGATTGATGCCCTTGGAAGAAATGCGCAATGGTTCGAAGAGAACTCGCCGATTATGGATCAACATAAGAAGAAAAATGTACAAGGAATCTCAGCACGAGTCATCACCGTCGTGGCTGAGGCTGGGGATGCGTCGCCTTCGACTCCAATTGGAATCAATTTGCCGAATTCCAACTGGATTCGGGCAGAATATGGATCGAAGTCCGTAAATCTCGGAAATATTGTCTATGCCTACGACGAGTCAAGCAAGCAAAGTGGAGTACTCGAAGAGTTCGCCTATTCGGAAGAAGAAATTGCCCGTTCGCGAGAATACGGTACACTGGCCGGCCATCTTCACACGGATATGCACGAAGTAATCGGCCATGCTTCCGGCCACTTGGAACCTGGCATTGGTGTTCCGTCAGAAACGCTTAAGAGCTACGCCTCAACGCTGGAAGAAGCCAGGGCCGACCTTGTAGCGCTCTATTACCAGTTGGATGAAAAGCTGGTTGAAATCGGTGTGATGCCGTCTCTGGAAGTCGGTAAAGCAGAATACGACGGCTACATCCGGAACGGTCTGATGATTCAATTGGCGAGGCTGAACCCGGGGGAAACTCTCGAGTCGGCACATATGCGGGCACGGCATCTTATTTCCAATTGGGCCTACGAGCAGGGTAAGGCAGACGGCGTGATTGAGAAGAAAACGCGGGATGGCCAGACCTATTTTGTCATCAACGACTACCAGCGACTGAGAGAGCTCTTTGGCCAGTTGTTACGGGAAATTCAAAGGATCAAATCCACCGGGGACTATGAGGCGGGAAGAAATCTCGTCGAGACCTACGGGGTCCAGGTCGACCCAGATCTCCATGAAGAGGTCCTGACTCGCTATCGAAAGTTGAACCGTGCTCCCTATGCCGGTTTCATCAATCCCGTGCTCACCCCCGTGACAGATGAAAACGGCCGCATCACCGACGTTCGCATCGAATACCCTGATGACTTCCTGGAACAGATGCTGTACTACGGCGAGAAGTATTCCATCCTTCCGGTCGTTAATTAATTCTCGCAGCAGGCTGGTCGAGATGGTGTCGGCAGTGCTCTCCAGACTGCTCGCGAACACGCCGGGGCACGGTCGGCGGTTTAGTCCCTATCCTTTAACCGCGGCCTTTCGCGGTCAACGTGCCGACTCCGAATCCGCCGTCGGTTGCAAACAGTGAATCCCCCCTCCAGGAATTCTCCTGGAATTTTCAATATTCATGAGATTTTTTGCCTCCATCTCCCGCATTAAGAAGTGGAAGGGAAAAGACATTCCCATGAATGGAGGCAAATATGAAAAGGGTTGGCATTTTTATCTACGGTGTAGTCAGCTACTTGATTTTCTTTGGTACCTTCCTGTATGCGGTTGGTTTCCTCGGCAACTTCCTGGTTCCTAAATCGATCGACTCTGAGCCGAATTCTCCGTTTTTCTGGGCGTTGGCGGTAAATCTGGTGCTACTCGGAGTCTTCGCTCTCCAGCACAGCGTCATGGCGCGGAAAGGGTTCAAGGAGTTTATTACCCGATACATCCCTCAGCCAGCAGAAAGAAGCACCTACGTTCTGTTGTCGAGCCTGGCACTGATCCTCCTGTTCTGTTTCTGGGAGCCCTTAGGCGGTATTGTCTGGAAAGTTGACAATGTCCCCGGGCAAGTTTTTCTATACAGCGCCTTTGCCTTCGGATGGCTGCTGGTGCTGGTTTCGACCTTCTTGATCAATCATTTCGACCTTTTCGGATTGCGCCAAGTGTACCTCTACCTGAAGGGGGAGGAATACCGTCCGCTGAAATTCTCAACTCCAGGATTCTACAAGTTTGTCCGACATCCTTTATATGTCGGCTGGCTTTTTGCCTTCTGGTCCACGCCCACGATGACAATCAGTCATCTGGTATTCGCAGTGATGACAACAGCCTACATCCTAGTGGCGATTCAACTGGAAGAGCGCGATCTGGTCCGGATCCATGGAGACCACTACCGCAGATACCGCCGTCAGGTCCCCATGCTGGTTCCACGGAGCTCGGCTTATCGGCATGAAGGAACCATCGACGAGAAGCCTGTCGTCGTCTAACAACAAAATCGAGGGTCGCCGGGGACACCGGCACCCTCTTATCCGTCTTCGACAAGTCCGAATGAAGGAGAAGAAGGAGAAAGCGATGAAAGCCTCAACAGAAGCTAATCATATAGCGCCTGAACAACCAGCATATTCGGTTCGAAAGTGGCTGCTCGCTCTCCTGGGGACTCTCTGCCTGTTAGCTGGCATAATCGGTATCTTTGTTCCGATATGGCCCACCACCTGTTTTCTGTTGATGGCCGCTGCGTGCTATTCCAAGAGCTCTGAGAAAATGCATCGCTGGCTCATGGAAAACCGGTGGTTCGGTCGACACTTGAAGCGATATCAGCAGTCGGGCACAGTCGATCCAAGAATCAAGAACTTGAGCGTCGCCTCACTCTGGATCTCGGCTTTAATTTCGATCCAGATCACGAGCGGAAATCTTTATCTCGCGATTCTTGTGGTCGGAATCGCCCTAGCGATCACGATACATGTCCTTCGACTGCCCTCCTCAGCGAATATTGTTGAACGTCCAGCGGCGGAACCGAGCACTTTGTACTGAGAGAGGTCAGCCCATTTAGAGCCCCAACGAGAAGAGTACGATGGCCAGAGCGGTTCCAATAAGGGGAATAACGGCGCTCAAGGCGCCCAGCGGAGCATAGGCTTCGCGATGCGTCTCCCCACAAATCGCTCGAATAGTAGTTACGACATAGCCATTGTGGGGAAGCGTGTCCAGGGCTCCTGAGGACAATGCCACCACACGGTGCAAGTGATCAGCATCCACTCCCAGCTTGAGATAATCGGGGGCAAGAATGGGAAGAGCAATGGCCTGACCTCCGGAAGCCGAACCGGTCAAGGCTGCGATACTGGTGACTGCAATGGCCGCCCCCACCAATGGAGTGCCGGGAACATCGGTGAGAAAGTCGACCGCCATGGCAAATGCCGGCGACTCCCTTGCCACTGTTCCGAAGCCTACAACAGCAGAGGTGTTTGCAATAGCAATCAGGGCACCCATCACCCCGTCACTGGTGGCCTGCCGTAGATTCAGGAAAAATTTGTAGTTGAACACGAGCACTGCCAGGACACCACCTAGCAGAGCCACCACGAGCGCCGCCTGGGCCCACAGGTCGTGGAGGAGAAAAGCCAGGACAAGGACAATCAAGAGCGCGATCAAACCGGTCAATGGCCCGGGCAAAGCTTGTCCGTGATCGTGCGGATCAGTCGATCTGGCCTGGAAGCGCTCTCCTCGTTGTTGTGCCCTTCGCACCATAAGCTGCAACCAGAGGTAGCCGGCCACGGCCATGAAGAGGGCTACTATCAGACTGACCATCCATCCGGCGTAGGGGCTGGTTCCCAGGTAACGAATGGGAATCCAGTTCTGGATCTCAGGCGACCCCGCAGAGGTCATCGTAAAAGTGACTGATCCAAAGGCGATTGTAGCCGGAATGAACCTTCTGGGCAGATCCGCCTCCCTGAACAAACTCACGGCCATCGGATAGACAGAGAAAGCCACCACAAAAAGACTGACTCCTCCGTAAGTCAGTACCGCGCAGGCCAAAACAATGGCCAGAAGTGCATGTTTGAAACCAATCCTGGCGATGATCCAGTGAGATACGCTGGCCGCAGCTCCGGAATCCTCCATTAGTTTTCCGAAGAGGGAACCGAGCAGAAACATCGGAAACCAGTCCTGCACGAACCCGGCAAAGCCGTTCATGTACGCACTCAAGAAGCTCGTCACGTCCGGATTATCGGCAGGGGAGAAGACGGGCAATTGACCGGTAAGAGCCACCACGAATGCACACAACGGCGCCGCGATGAGTAGATTGGTCCCTCGGACCGCAAGATAAATGAGGAGCAGGAGCCCCCCCACCAATCCTACGATGCTGATCATCAAAGCCTTTCTATTGACGTGGAAGCAGGGTTTAACTGGTTGCGTTGGAACGCTCCGAACACCCGTAAGGCCGGTTGACTGCTAAAGCTCACCAATCATACACAAACCCGACGCTCCCCTGCAGGACATTGAGCAAACCTCTTCCGATGAGCACCCGGAACTCAGGACGTACGGCAAACCGCTCAGAGACCCCAATTCTTACTCCGGACCCGAGATTGAAGGCCCAGCGGTCATCAGTAAAACTGAACCGTTCGGTGCCTTCCTCGAACCGAAACTCGCTTCGCCTGGTTGAATGCAAGAGCCCCACACCGCCGAGCACATATGGCCGTGTCCTCTTAGCCGAGAAATAGTAGAGAACATTTGCGACGACCGTCAAGGTTTCCCCTTCGAAGCGCGCACTACTGTCGAAATCTCGAGAGTAGTTCAGAGTTTCTACTACCACTTCCATTCCGACACGCGAGGAGAATGTATACCCGGCGCCCCCACCCAGGCACAGGCCGTTACCGAGGCTCCCCTCATCATCACCGAATCGCCCGTAGCCGATCATCCCGACGACTTCACCCCCGCCCGGAACCTGACCGTAGACGGCACCCATTAAGAGGACAAGACAGAATAGTCCTAAGACGAGTCGCGGTATCAACATTACAGATCCTCCCCGAGGGCGTTTCAGCGCGTCCTAGATTCCTTCTTTTCTTACTTCGGATCTCTTGGCAGATGCCAGTCTACATTCGTTCGATCGCGCTCCACAATAGTCTTATCTTATTGACAATTTTTACCATTGACTGGTAAGCTGCATAGCGATACAGTACCAATTTAGTGCTGTATGGCAGGAGTATTGTTGCTATGATCCGAATGAGCAAATTAACCGACTATGGGATAGTCCTGATGACTCGACTGGCGGAGCACTCGCAGGCTGGAGAAAATTGTAGTGCACGGGATCTCGCCAGAGAAACAGGGCTACCGCTGCCGGTAGTGAGCAAGATTTTGAAACTTCTGAGTAAGAACAGATTGCTGAAATCCCAACGTGGGGCCAATGGGGGCTATTCCCTCGCTCGTAGTGCAACCGATATCTCGGTCAGCGAAGTGATCGGAGCCATGGAAGGACCGATCGCCGTCACTGAATGCATGGATACGCCGGGCGATTGCCGACAGGAGCCGGTCTGTCCTGTGAGGCACAACTGGAGAAAGATAAATAACGCCATCAGCAGCGTTCTGGATGCCATTACAGTCGCCGATATGCTTGAGCCGCTACCGGATAGTTTGGTTACTCTGACGGGATTAGAAATTCCTCTGGATGGGAGCAAATTAACGGGCGGGTCCGCATCCAGTTTGACCGCTTAAAGGATAGTTGACTTACCTGCCAACCCTTTAATTTTCCAAAGGATAGAAGGAGTAAGAATGGCAACAGAAACCGAACAGCTTCAACAAATTGCGGAGCAGGAATATAAGTACGGTTTCTATACCGATATCGAAACCGATTCGCTTCCACCAGGTCTCAATGAAGACATTATTCGCGCCATTTCGGCCAAGAAGAAGGAACCCGAGTGGATGACGCAGTGGAGGCTTCGAGCTTATAACCACTGGAAGACGATGACCGAACCCCGATGGGCTTTCATTGATTACCCTGAAATCAACTACCAGGAGATCGTCTACTACTCAGCACCAAAGAGTCGAAACGACGGGCCGAAGAGTCTTGATGAGGTTGACCCCAAACTGCTTGAGACATACGAAAAGCTGGGGATACCCCTGGAAGAGCAGAAAATACTGGCCGGTGTCGCGGTAGACGCAGTTTTCGACAGCGTGTCGGTAGCCACCACTTTTCAGGAAAGGCTTAAAGAAGAAGGCATTATCTTTTGCTCCATCAGCGAGGCGATTCGAGAACATCCCGATCTGGTTCGCAAGTATCTGGGCAGTGTGGTGCCTTATACCGACAACTTCTTTGCTTCGCTGAACTCGGCGGTGTTCACTGACGGATCGTTTGTCTACATTCCAAAGGGGGTCCGCTGCCCCATGGAACTGTCGACCTACTTCCGAATCAACGCGGCGAAGACGGGTCAGTTCGAGCGAACGCTCATCATCGCCGATGAGGGAAGTTACGTCAGCTACCTGGAAGGCTGCACTGCCCCGATGCGCGATGAGAATCAGTTGCATGCTGCCGTCGTTGAACTGGCCGCCCTAAAGGATGCCACCATCAAGTATTCAACGGTCCAGAACTGGTATCCGGGAGACGATGAAGGTCGCGGAGGGATTTTCAACTTCGTGACCAAACGAGGCAAATGTCTGGGTGCAAACTCACGAATTTCCTGGACTCAGGTTGAAACCGGATCGGCGATCACATGGAAATACCCGAGCGTTCTCTTGCTGGGCGACAATTCGGTGGGCGAGTTTTACTCAGTGGCATTGACAAAAAAGCGCCAGCAGGCCGACACCGGCACGAAAATGATCCATATTGGTAAGAACACGCGCAGCAACATTGTGTCGAAGGGAATTTCCGCCGGTTATGGTCAGAATACTTATCGGGGTCTAGTGAAGATCGGTCGTCGAGCCGACAACGCTCGTAACTACACCCAGTGCGACTCGATGTTGATCGGAGATAAGTGCGGCGCTCATACCTTCCCCTACATCGAGATCAACAACAGCACGGCTCAAATGGAACACGAAGCTTCGACTTCGAAGATTGGTGAAGATCAGATCTTCTACTGTAAGCAACGCGGCTTGTCCGCCGAAGATGCTGTGTCAATGATCGTAAACGGATTTTGTAAGGAAGTCTTCAAAGAACTGCCTATGGAGTTTGCTGTCGAGGCGCAAAAATTGCTGAGTGTCAACCTTGAAGGCAGTGTTGGATAGATTCGCAAAAGAGAACGGAGAGAGACAGGAAATATGCTGGAAATAAAAAACTTACATGTTGTCGCTGGAGACACCAAGATTCTTAACGGAATCGACCTCAAGGTAAACGCCGGCGAGGTGCATTCAATCATGGGGCCGAATGGATCCGGGAAGAGCACCCTGGCGCAGGTCCTGGCTGGCAATGAGGCTTTTGAGGTAACAGAGGGAGAGGTCCTCTATGAAGGGGAAAGCCTGCTCGAGCTGGAACCGGAAGAACGCGCAAGGGCCGGTGTTTTTATGGCCTTCCAATATCCGGTAGAGATTCCCGGCGTTAGCAACACGTACTTTCTGAGGGCAGCCCTCAACGCCATTCGCAAGGAGCGGGGCGAAGAAGAAGTCGATGCGATGAACTTCCTGAAACTGGTACGGGAAAAGATGAAGCTCTTGAAAATGGACGAATCTCTGATGGGTCGTCCGGTCAATGAAGGCTTCTCAGGGGGTGAAAAGAAACGCAATGAGATCTTTCAGATGGCAGTGCTCGAGCCGAAACTGGCGATTCTGGATGAAACCGATTCCGGTCTCGACATTGATGCACTGAAGATCGTGGCGGATGGTGTCAATTCTCTACGTGACCCTGGGCGAGCCTTTATCGTGGTGACGCACTATCAGCGATTACTCAACTACATCGAGCCTGACTTCGTGCACGTGCTGTACAAAGGTCGGATCGTCAAATCCGGCGACAAGAACCTGGCTCTCGAACTCGAAGAGAGAGGCTACGCTTGGATCGAGGCAGAAGAAGAGAGCACTCAACCCGTCGGCTAGCCAGTCCCCCTAATTCTTCATAAGGAACGATGTTGATATGATCGAAGCACTCAAGGAACAGCATAAGAGCTATATCAGCAGCTTTTCGGCGCTTCAGAGCGTTGTTGAGGGGCAAGAGCCCGGCTGGTTAACCCGTCTTCGAAAAGCGGCTATGTTGCGTTTTCAAGAGAAGGGGTTTCCTACGACAAAGGACGAAGAGTGGAAGTATACGGATATATCGCCCATTAAGAAGAGCGAGTTCGACCTGGCTCCAAGCGCTGATTCGCCCCTCTCGAGAGATGAAATCGACGCCATTCCGTTCGCAAATTTAAAAAGCACTCGGCTCGTGTTTTGGAATACCCATTTTCAACCCGAGCTTTCTGATACCAGCGCACTGCCAGGGCAAGTTCGGGTAACCGACTTGAAGGATTTGTTGGTGTCTGATCCAGACTTCCTGGAAACTCACCTGAACCGGTATGTGCGCTGGGAAGACCAGGTACTGAACTGTCTTAATATCGCCTTTTTACAGGACGGAGCGG
>DATGOF010000388.1:0-6510 GCA_035306285.1 Acidobacteriota bacterium
TAACGCAGTCCTCCGCTGGCCATGACCTGCACCGGTCCATTGGAGTCGAGGACAAAATGCAAAGCTGACAACAGGTGCACAAAAAGGTCGCCTGGTATGCCGGTTCCATAGTCCCAGTAATTGCGCCATCGGAAAAAGCGGAGAGGGTCAAAGGGCCGTTTTGGAGCATTGCCGAGATATCGGTCCCAGTCCACGGTCTTGGTCGAAGCGTCGGGTGGAATCGTGTATTGCCAGGCTCCCAGTGCTGTATTCCTGTTGATCCAGGCTTCTACCATATTGAGCTGGCCAATTTCCCCTGCCCGATAAAGCTCTCTGACCTTTTCGTAAAGAATCGAGCTCACATACTGGCTACCCACCTGACAAATTTTTCCCGTCCTCTCCTGCGCCTGGATGATCTGGGAAGCCTCTTCAATTTTCTGCATCATCGGCTTCTCGCAGTACACATGTTTTCCTGCTTCCAGAGCATCAACCGTGCACTGTGTATGCCAGTGATCCGTGGTCGCTACAATCACCGCATCAACGTCGTCGCGCTCCAGCACTTCCCGGTAATCGCGGGTTGTAAACACCTGATCTCCGAATACCTCTCGAGTGCGAACCAACCGCCCATTGTAACAATCAGCCGCCGCAACGAACTCAACGCCTGACACGCGTAGCGCGGTCCGCGTGTCACCAAATCCCATTCCTCCCATTCCAATAGTGGCAATTCCTATGCGATCCGAGGGAGGTACCTGGGATGTGGAACTCAATGTGTTTCGAACTGTCCCGGCGGTCAGAACGGTGGCCGCCGCCGTTTTCATAAAAGTCCTACGGGTCGATCCAAATTTGCGGTTCATTCTCATTTTCATGATTGCTCCTTTTCCAGAGAACCCGAGTGGTTGCCGGCGGCTCCTGAACCTGGTGTAGCGTCCATGGCCGGCCAGCCGCTCCACCGGTTCACCAACCGGCTTGGTTTCCTTCTATGATAATGCGCCGATATGCAGCCGGCTGGACACCCCATTCGTGGCAAGCCTCCAGGAGGTATCGATCCAACAGCAGGTTAAATAACTGGTAATAGCGTTCCAGATTCGACGTGGGCGCAAATCGTTGAGCTGCCTCTTCCGCAGCCTGCGATCGAACATCCAGCCAGGCGAAGAAAAAGCTTTGTCTCACTTCCAGTGAATCAGGAGCGGACGGTGTCCTTCTCCCGATAATCCGGGCCAGCGTACTGTAGATATACCTCGAATCGCCGGAGAACATCTGGACCCGGTACCAGTTGCCCATCTCCTCCTCCAGTCTAAAAATGTCACCCTTTCGTGCTTGCCCGACGACCTGTGAGTTCGTCGTATTCGCCGTTCTGATATTGGCGACTTCGTTCGTGATTTCAACGTAATCTCGATTGGCAACGACAAGGGGACTGCCGACCGAGATTACCAGCATCATGCACGTGAAAGCCCTGTAGAATTTTTTCAACCTCTTGAGACAGCTTCTTAAGTTCACTCTGAGAGGCTACCCTACTTGACGTGGAGAGAAAAGAGTCAAGCAGCGGGTGGAAGCCGTCATCCTTGTCAGACAGAGCGGTTCGGCAGATCCTCACCCGGCTTAAGCGAAAAGCAGGCTGACAGCACGGTCAGGGTCAGGTAATATTCTCATCACCGGCCAACCAAACGTTCCCTTCCAAGGAGGTCTCATGAAAACAGGCCGAAAGAATCGAAGAAGATTCGTTGCGGAAGTGACGGCAATCGTCAGCGGACTCACTGCTCTTCAGAAAACCAGCCTGGCTTTGCACGGGTCACCTGGTGACGGAGAAACATACTGGACACTGGTACGACGCCTCTTTGCCTTTTACGAAGAGAAGGTTCCGATGAATGCAGCTAATCTTTGTCCCTCTCCAGTGTCGGTTGCCGATATGGTTGCCGAATTGACGCGAGACATCGATGTCGACTGCTCCTTCAATAACCGGGCCAAGTTCAGCAAACTGCTCGAATCCTCACGCAGTGCAGTCGCCGATCATCTCGGTGTGGATGCCGATGAGATAGCCCTGGTCCGGAATACCAGCGAGGCCAACAACGTGATCAATAGCGGACTTGGTTTGAAACCGGGTGATGAAGTGGTGGTCTGGGACCAGAATCACCCCACTAACCGGGTCGCCTGGAAAGTACGAGCCCAACGCTATGGCTTCTCTGTCCGCGAAGTTACGACTCCTCCGTCTCCGCGAAACTCCGACGAGCTCCTGGAGCCCTTTGCATCGGCACTTTCGTCGAGAACCAGGGTGCTCGCGCTGACTCACATCTCGAATGTGACGGGGGTGCGCCTTCCAATCAGCGAGTTGAGCCGTTTGGCACGGGAGCGGAACATTTACGTTCACGTGGACGGCGCCCAGTCGTGGGGCGCACTCGACGTCAACCTTCGCGAGTTGGGATGCGACTCCTATGCCGCCAGTGCGCACAAGTGGTTTGTCGGTCCCAAGGAGGCAGGCCTGCTTTATGTTCGAAAAGAAAGGATCCAGAAAATCTGGCCTTCCATTGTGGCACCGAGCTGGGGCGCTGATACTGAACCGGACCCGGTGGGAGCCCGCAAGTTTGAATCACTGGGTCAGCGAGACGACGCTTGCCTGGCATCCATTGCGAGTACGGTTGATTTTCATCGAATGATCGGACCGAGACGCGTGGAGGCGAGGATCATGGAACTTGCCGGCTACTTGAAGTCTCGGGTCCGGGAACTGGGAGCCAGGCTCGTTACTCCAGCCGCCCCGGAACTGAGCGGCGGAGTCTGCATTATCGATATACCTACATCGAAACGCCAGCAGGTAGTGGATCTTCTCTATGAGAAGTACGGAATTGCAGGTGCTCCCACAGGAGGCCTGCGCCTCTGCCCCCATGTGTACAATACGAAGGAGCATGTTGACCGGGCCGTCAAAGGGATCGAAGCGGCGCTCAGGCTGATCTAGCCGGCTTCGGAGAAAGTCGCAGCTCAGGCATAGCCATTCTGGCTGTAGTTCTCGAATCGCAAGCACAAACGCCGGCCTCAGGGTCTATTCGGGTTCACGCACCGTGATACGTTTCCCCGTCTCAACACTATCTAGATTCTGCTCCAGGCCGGAAGGCCACTGAATCTGTACCCGGTCGACTCGCGTGCGATCCCCCAATCCGAAAACCAGGACTGAATCACAGGCTGCTAGATATGAGCGAGCCGGATTCAGCTCACGGCTCCAGGACTCGTCACCCGCGTAGACGGTAACCTTCGCACCCACCGCGCTGCGATTGCTGGAACTCCCCTCCAGCTTCAACTGGAGCCACGAGGATCCCTGCCAATCGTTTCGGATGAGGACGGCCGGCCCTCCGTTCTGGGTGATCACGAAATCCAGATCGCCATCGAGATCCATATCGGCACTGGCAAGGCCCCTTCCCACAAGCGCTCGATTGAGAACGGATTCGGATCTGCCGGAGGTCAAGAGTTGGAATTCAGGTCCTTCCGAGTTGCGAAAAAATTGTGGGACCTGAGCGTAGCTCTGAGATCTCTGGATCGAGGCGATCTCCGGCTCAATATGGCCATTCACCACCAGCACGTCAAGCCAACCATCATTGTCGATATCTTCTATTAACGTCCCGAAGGCCAGGGTCAGAAGAGTCGGAATTCCCAAGCCCGCGACCGCCGCGTCATCGGCAAAGTACCCGTGTGAGCTACCTTTGAAGAGAGCAACCATCTCCTGCGCAAAGTTGCCGATCACGATATCGGAGTGGCCGTCTCGATCGACATCAGCGGCATCAATGCCCATTCCCCCCCGAGGTGCACCGGAGTCGCTATAGGCCATCCCGGTTTCAGTTCCCATCTCGCTGAAGGTCCCATTTCCCTGGTTGACAAAAAGAAAATTACGGACAGTATCGTTGGCCACCGCAATGTCAGGCCATAAGTCCTGATTGTAGTCAAACACCACAACTCCCAGAGCTTTGCCTGCATGCTCACTGACCCCCGCCTTCTCCGATACGTCCTCAAACCGGGACCCCTGGTGATTCTTGAGGAGTACGTTCGAAATGCCTTCATAGACCTCCGGGGTGCAATAGGCCTGGTGCAGTCCGTCAGGACGGCAAGGAATGTCGTCCTCAACCGACCACTTGACATAGCGAGCAATGAATAAGTCGAGAAAACCATCGCGATCGTAGTCAAGAAAGGCGGCGCTAGAGCTGAACCCGTCCACCTCCAGACCGACTCGTTCGGTAACATCCTCGAACCTTCCTTCGCCAAGGTTTCGAAATAACAGGTCCCTTCCCACTCGAGTAATCAACAGGTCTTCGAGTCCATCATTGTCGAAATCACCCACTGCTACGCCCATGGCATATCCGGAAAACTCGAGTCCGGATCCTTCTGTGGCGTCTGTAAAGTTTCCGTCTCCTTGATTGAGAAACAATCGTGCCCCCGAAGGCTGGTCAGCTTCGGCAGTCAAGGAAGCACCATTCAAGAACAGCAGGTCGGGAAGACCGTTACCGGTCAGATCACAGAAGGCGACACCTGATCCCATCGTCTCGGGAAGCAAGCGCCGTTCGGACGTTCCGCTGAAGTGAACGAAATCGATTCCAGAACTCTCGGTGACATCGACCAGGGAGATCCCTAAGATATCATTCCCTTCGTGCTCCCCGGGTCCGCTCGGTCCGGCATGGTCGCCCGCCTGACACCCTGCCAACACTATCATTAAAGCGAAGGCAAAGCCGGCTAGCCCAACCATTTTCATCAAGGCTAAACCTGCCATCTTTCCAGACCGTGCTTGCGCAGGTAATAGGATAGGTTCCTCTCATCAATTCCAAGCTGGCGGGCCACCTCCCGTCTTACTCCTGCTGCCTGTCTTAGAGCCTCCAGTAGGATCCTCTTTTCTTCAGCCAGGAGTTTATCCCTCAGATTAGAAGACTGGATCTCTTCGGGATCGACTTCACCACCTACATTGGCAGGAAGGCTGTCGAGACTCAACGAAGAACTTTTTTCCAGGATGACTGCCCTTTCAATCACGTTCCGCAATTCTCTGATGTTACCGGGCCAGGAATATCGCTGCAGGGCCTTCAAAGCGTCCGGCTCGATTCCTTTCAGTTGCTTCCCTATTCGCAGGCTGAACTCCTCCAGGAAAGCTGAGGCGAGAAGATCGACATCTTCTAATCTTTCTCTCAAGGGGGGAATGTGGATGGTGAAAACATTGATTCGATAGAAAAGGTCTTTGCGAAATCGTCCGGCGGCCACTTCCGCTTCAAGATCGGAATTGGTAGCCGCCACAACGCGAACGTCAACCGTTGTTGGCTGAGTCTCACCCACTCTTTCAAACTCGCCGTCCTGAAGGACCCGAAGGACCTTCGCCTGAGCTCCCAGGGGGAGGCACCCAACTTCATCCATAAAAAGAGTACCCTCGTGCGCGACACGAAAACGCCCATCCTGATCTGCGTGTGCACCGGTGAATGAGCCTTTTCGATGACCAAAAAACTCGCTTTCAAACAGCTCAACGGGGACAGCAGCACAGTTAACACGAACGAAGGGCCGGTCCACCCTTAAGCTCTTCCGATGGATCAGCCGGGCGACCTCATCCTTTCCGGTCCCGGATTCTCCCAGCAAGAGCACAGTGGTATCGGTAGGAGCTGCTGCTTCTACCAGCTCAACCACCTTCTTCCACCCTTCGCTCCGGCCAATCGGCTCATTCCTAACCGGGGTTGCACCGACTCCGGAACGAAGGTATTTCAGCTCGCGCTTCATGGTGGATCGTTCCAGAGCTCGGGCCAGAACGCAGGTAACTTCTTCCGGATCAACCGGCTTTTGAAGGAAATCGTAAGCGCCTGATTTCATCGCCTCGACAGCAGAATTGACCGTGCCATAAGCCGTCAACATGATCACTGGAAGGTCGGGACTTTCTTTTTTCAAGTGGCGGAGCAACTTTAAACCATCATCCCCATTCATCTTTAGATCGGTAATCACGGCGTCAAGACCATCCAGCGCACTGGGACTCAGCGCCTCTTCACAAGAAGCTGCCGTCCTGACGGTATAGCTCTTTCGAGTCAGGATCAGTGCCAGCGAGTCACGAACATACTGTTCGTCATCCACGATCAGCACTGTTCCCTTTGATCTGGTTGCCTTAACCACTTCGATCCTTCTAAGCCGATTTTTCGCTTGACCTCAAGGCTGGTAATGTCACCATAAAGGAGGCGCCTCCTTTGGGCCGATTTTCTGCTTTGATGCTACCGCCATGTTGACGAATAATACCGAGACACAACGACAGGCCAAGACCCGTCGAACTTCGCCCCGAGTAAAAAGGTTCGAACAAATGGGACATCGCTTCTTCGCTGATTCCAGGTCCTCGATCGATAACCTTGATCACGACCTTGCTCTCACCCGTCGATCCCTCAACCCGCACCTCGCCCCCATTTGGCTGAACCTGCGCTGCGTTTAGCAGGAGGTTTAATGAAACCTGGCCCAGAGTCACCGGGTTACCCTTGACTCGATAGTCTCCTTCTTCGAAGTGAAACTGTAGATCAATGTTACTAAAAAGAGGACTCGATTTGA
>DATGOF010000389.1:0-3494 GCA_035306285.1 Acidobacteriota bacterium
TGAATCTGTTCGAGATTGGATATTCCACCCCCAACTGTAAAAGGAATAAAAATTGAGTCAGCCACTGCTTGAACCCATTCGAGCATCGTCCGACGATTCTCGACCGTCGCGGTAATGTCGAGGAAAACGAGTTCGTCGGCACCCTCTCGATAATAGCGGCGGCCCAGTTCCACAGGGTCGCCCGCATCACGCAGGTCAACGAAGTGGATTCCTTTGACCACTCGACCTTGCGATACATCCAGACAGGGAATAATTCGTTTAGCCAGCATCTGTCGAAAGCCCTTTTAGCTTAGAGACCTCACCCGTACCTGTCAGCCTCGCTTGTGAGACTTCTTGAAGGGAACTTCTAATAACGCTCCCCAGTCGAATTTTCCTTCATACAGAGCGCGACCGACTATTGCCCCTTGAACCCCAATCTCCTGGAGTTCGAGAACGTGTTTGGGTTCGCTCACTCCTCCAGCGGCAAAGAGAGCAATGGTTGCAGGGAGCCTGGCGAGCAAGTCCTGGTATGTCGCGTAATTCGGCCGCTTCATCGTGCCGTCGCGCTCGATATCGGTACAAATCACCGCTTCTATTTTCCAGCCCTGTATCCTCCCAATCATGACATCAAGATCGACAGGACTTTCGGATAGCCAGCCACGCGTTCGCAATCGTCCTGCCTGAAGGTCAAGACTGACAAGGAATCGCTCTCCGCCCCAGTTCTCTACCCAGCGGTCCACCTCTTCCGGTTCTTCAACGGCTATCGTACCAAGAATCAAATAGCTTACCCCAATATCGAAGAGCTCCTGGACATCATCCTGCTGACGAATTCCGCCCCCAACCTGGACAGGTAAACTTATCGATTTCACGATCTTTTCGATTGCTTTTCGGTTCTCCCCTTTTCCCGATTTCGCGCCTTCAAGGTCAATAACGTGCAACCGCTGAAAGCCGGCGGCTTCGAACCTGGAAGCCTGCCTGGCGGGATCCTCACCGTAGGTGATCTGTTCTTCGAAATCCCCCTTGAGTAAGCGAACGCATTTACCGTCGATGAGGTCGATAGCCGGAATGACTAACATCCAATGATCCTTTCAACTTGAGCCTTACGTCGTGGGCAGGCTCAAAAAATTCTGAAGGAGTCTCAAGCCAAGTCCCCCTGACCGCTCCGGATGAAACTGGACGCCCCAGAAATTACCCCTTTGTACGATTGACGAAAGCTCTGCACCATACCGTGTGCGGGCTACCGTGTAAGGGCCAATCGGGGCATAGTAACTGTGCACGAAGTAAAAAAACGACCCACTCGGAATACCTTCTAACAGTGAGATGCTTCCAGGATTGATGTCCAGGGTATTCCATCCGATATGAGGAACCTTAACCTTGTGGCTGTCAAATTTCCTTATCGTGCCTGGAAGGACATTGAGGCAGGGAGTACTCTCTTCCTCCGATTGCTCGAAGAGGAGTTGCAAGCCAAGACAAATGCCCAGAAAAGGAACCTTAAGATTTCGAATCGTGTTGAACAGACCCTGGTCTTCGAGCGACTGCATGGCCGGGCGGGCCGATCCGACGCCGGGCAAAATAACCTTCTCCGCCGATGCTACGACAGCGGGATCGCCCGAAAACTGGAAGGGTACCTTCAGATACTTAAGGGCATGCCCGACGTTGTAGAGATTTCCAGCACGATAGTCGATCACTACAATCATGAATCCAATCCAGTCGTCAGAGCACGGGCGAGCTTCACGTCGGTCACAGGATCCCCTTTGTTGAAGGGATTTCACCGGCGCTTTCTGGGTCAATTCGAGCGGCGGTTCTTATCGCACGTGCTAGCCCTTTGAACATTGCTTCAATTCGATGATGTTCGTTGCGGCCGTGGTTAAGAAAATGGAAATGAAGATTGATTTTCGCTTCTACCGAAAAGGAGCGAAACAAGTGATTCACCATCTCGGTGGAAAGGTCTCCAACTCTATCTCGCACAGGTTGATAATTGCTCTCAAAAGCGAAGCGCCCTCCCAGATCAACCGCTACGGCGACCAAAACCTCATCCATCGGCAGGATGGCAAAGCCATAGCGCTCGATCCCTCTCTTGTCAGCCAACGCCTTGCTCAAGGCCTGCCCGAGGGCAATCCCGATATCTTCAATTGTGTGGTGATCATCGACTTCAAGATCTCCCTGCGTCTTAACAGCTAAATCAAAACCGGAGTGGCGAGCCAGCAAGGCAAGCATATGATCCAGAAATCCAACGCCTGTCTTGCCCTGGAAACGTCCTTTTCCATCAATGGTTAGATCGATTTGAATCTCGGTCTCTCCTGTCTTTCGCTGAATCTGTCCAGTCCGTTCTTTCATTTCAGTTCCTTCTCGAGTTCTTGCAGGAAGATATTATTTTCCTGTTCGGTTCCGATAGAAACTCGGATGCATCCCGATAACAGGGGGAGAGAGCTTCGATTTCGAACGACAATCCCCTTCTCGAATAGCCTCTGATAGACGTCGGAAGCACGGCGGCACTCAAACAATAGAAAGTTGGCATCCGACGCGTGAACTCGATTCACACCCGGCAACTGTGCGAGAGCAGCGGCCACCCGCCTTCGTTCAGACACTATCTTTTCGATTTCCTCACGGTATCGTACTTGGTGTTGGAGCGCTCGGATTCCCTCCCTGAGGGTTACGGCATTGAGATTGTAAGGAGCTTTCACCTTCAGGAACAGTTCAATCACGGCATGATTGGCAACGGCAAAACCGAGACGCAAAGCAGCTCTTCCATAAGCTTTAGAGAATGTTCTGAGAACAATCAGGCCGGGAAATTCGTGGACGCGGGAAACAAGTGAAGGGCGATCAGCAAAGTCTATATATGCCTCATCAAGGACGACGATGCCATTCCAATCCTGAAGGACCCTTAAGATGCTGTCAGTATCGAGTAAGTTTCCCGTCGGATTGTTCGGCGAACACAGAAACAATGCCTTCACTTCCGGACGGACGCTGGTGAGAAAGTGCTGATCATCGAACTGAAAATCTTCGGTGAGAAGGAAATCCTGTACTTCCACTCCAAAGATATGGGCCATCACCCGATACATCCCATAGGTGGGTTCAGGAATTGCGACTGCATCCAGCCCGGGTTCACAAAAAACCTTGAAGATCCAGTCGATGACCTCATCCGATCCGTTGCCGGCCAGTAGCTGGTCGGGCTCCACTCCAGTCCAGCCTGCCAACTTTGTTCGTAACTCTCTCTGAAAGGGATCTGGATAACGGTTGAGAACAACTCCATCCCGCTCGTGTAGAAAAGGGTTCTCATTGGCATCCAGGAGGATACCGGTCTGAACCGTTTCACGTGCCGAGTGATAGGGTTCGAGAGCTCGTATATTTGGTCTGATCAGCCTTTCAAGGAAAGCCGAGGTCTCGATCTTAGCCATCCGACTCATCCTCATCCAATTTCTCAATACGAATAGAGACGGCCCGCCTGTGACCTTCCAGCGATTCAATTCTTGCCAGTGCTTCGAGAGTCGGAGCGAGCGAACGCAGACCTTCCG
>DATGOF010000390.1:0-2303 GCA_035306285.1 Acidobacteriota bacterium
AAATATAATCGTCGGCACCCATTTCAAGGCCTAGAATCACGTCGCTTTCCTCGCCGCGAGCCGTAATCATAATGATCGGGATTGCGTCGGCCGGAGGATTACTCTTCAGACGACGACAGACCTCAAGTCCTCCCAAGCCGGGAAGCCCGAGGTCGAGAAGGATCAAATCCGGCATTTGCGACCGGGCAGTTCGGAGTCCCTCCTCACCGGTGGATTCTACCAAGACTCGGTAACGCTCGCGCTCGAGGTTGTAGCGAAGCAACTCAACAATATCGGACGCGTCTTCGATTACCAGTATCGTACTTCCGGTCATGCTCGGACGCTATTCTATCAAGATGATGGTGATAAGGCTTCTCATCAGCCTCCCGCGGCTTGCGAGATCGCTTCCAGATCGGGAAGCGTGAAGAAGATGGTCGTGCCTTTTCCGCTTTCGCTTTCTGCCCAGACTCTGCCGCCGTGCAACTGAACAATGTGCTTCACGATAGCCAGCCCTACTCCACTTCCTCCGGTCAGCCGCGAACGGTCTTTGTTGACTCGGTAAAAGCGTTCGAAAACTCGCGCCAGGTCCGGTGCAGGTATTCCAACACCGGTATCGCGGACTGAAAAGAGAAAATCATCCTCGATCCGCTCCAATTTGATTTGGATACCACCTTTGTCGGTGTACTTGATTGCGTTTTCCAGCAGATTGTGGAAGACATGCCGAATATAGGTGTGGCTGGCCATGAAGTACGCCCTGTCGGACAGGTTGAGATAGTAGAAATCGAGCCCTTTTGCGGCGAGAGGGCCTCCAAATTCCTGCTCCATCTCCGTCATCAAAGTGACGAAATCAACCGGTTCCCGGGGCAGTGCTTCTTTCCCGCTTTCCAGACGCGCGAGAGCAAAAAGCTGCTCGATAATCAGTGCCAGCTGGTCGGCATTTCGATAAATTTTTTCAGCGAACTGCCTGTGGGTCGGCTGGAGAGAGTCTTCAGCCAAAAGTGTTTCCGCATACCCACGAATGGATGTGAGTGGAGTTTTCAACTCATGCGACACATTGGATACGAAGTCTTTCCGAATCTTCTCAAGCCGGCGCAGCTCGCTAATATCGTGCAATACCACTACGGCTCCTCCAGATCGCGAATGGGCGCCAAGGGGAGTAAATCGTGCAAGCAGCGTCTTCCCTCCTTTCTGCATCTCCAGGTTAATTTCCTGCCGCCCCTCCAGGACCCTTTCAATTGCTTCTCCCATTTGATGGCTTCGCACGGCTTCCAGAGGAGCTTTGCCTATGGGATCGGAGACCAAATCGAAAGTCTCGCGGAAGGCCGGGTTGGTGATGGTTATTCGTCCATCTTCGTCGACCACAAGCACACCCTCCCGCATGCTGTTAAGGATGGTTGTCAAATGATCCCTCTCCGAAGCGACCGCAGCCATCTGCTGTCTCAGTTGCTTCGACATCTCTTCCATGTGCCTGGCAAGATCACCGAGCTCGTCTCGAGAAGTGACCGGGATAAAGGAAACCTGCTCACCACGGGAGATCTTTTGAGCGGCCGCAATCAAGCTACCCACAGAACCGCTTATCCCTTGTACAACCAGCCAGGTGGTAGCCGCACCGATCAGGAGGAGAACCAATAGTCTCCAGAGCAAGCCCTGGCGCAAGTACCACGTTATGGCTCCCATGTTGTCGAGAGGAACTGAAATCCTCAGAACATGCTGCCCATCTTGAAAAAGGGCAGCAACATAAAGTCGGTATTCTTCACTACTGATGCTGTAGCGAGCGATGGATGCCACGGGTGTGCGGTAAGCCTGCCGGATTTCAGGGCGTTCGTGATGTCGCCCCATCTCTTCGAGCGCTGCACCCGAGAATTCAGTATCGGCAATAACGTAGCCCTGACGGTCAATTATCGAGATGCGATAGGAATTATCTTCTCCCAGCGAGTCGATCACCTGATCAATATCCCGGCGTTCAGGATCGATCAAGCGGGCCATCATCTGAACCTGACTCTCCAGATCAGACCGAATCGTGTCTCGATAGAAATTCTGTAACCAGTCCTGAGTCCAGATATAGGAAAGTACCAGGATCACGAGAAGGGTAAGCAGATAGGAGAAGAGTAATTTCCATCGAAAGGACATCCTTGTGTCCTCCCAACTCTGCGGTTGAGACCAGCACGCGCGGATTCGCTCCAAGTTACATCAAAAGAGCCTACCTGTCAGAAGCCACAGTCGCTCCGAGTTCCGCTGCGAACTGTTTCATCTTCTCCCGGAGGCGGCTTACAACTTCAGGAAACTCCGCCTTTCGATCATACATCTCTCCAGGATCGATTTCG
>DATGOF010000391.1:0-3381 GCA_035306285.1 Acidobacteriota bacterium
CAACCTCCCTTGCTCAAAATAGAGATAACCCAGATTGACGTTCGCCCTATACGATTCCGGAGCCTGCTCGAGCGTTGCCTCCCATAGGGTCAGTTCGTTGGCCCACACCGGAATACGAAGGAAGGACAATAGAGTGAAGAGCACCATTACGGCTCCGACTCCGGTCCAAACCGGAATCCTCAAGCCTTTTTCGACCAGAACCTGGGCTGACCTTCCGAGGATGAGGGAAATTCCGACTAACGGAAGGTACATGAAGTGATCCGCTGCAAGTTCGTGAAACGGAATGAGCTGCAGGACGGGTGCGAGACTGATTCCAAACCACAACATACCAGTGGACAGAAGTGGGCGGCGGCGCAAGAGCATCAGTGCGACTGCCACGAATACGATCGTGACCGCCACGGAAAACAGTGTCGAGAACTCGAAAAACCCACCCGAAACGAGCTTTGTCGATCCCGTGTAATCGGCAACCAGCGGATAGGGTACCGGAACGAGCTTCAAATAATGGACGAAGAGCTTGAAGGACGTCCCAAGATTGGTTTGGAATGTCCCGCCCCAGAACCCTACCTTTCGGCTTGCTTCACTAACGAAAAGAGCCCAGTAGGCGGCAATCGAGGCCAGCACCAGCAGGAGGGAGTAGAGGAGCAAGTGGCGGCGAACGCTGAGCATCATTGAGCGCATCATGCCCTGACTATTTGACGTTCCCGGTACCCCCCTCGAACTGAAAGAAGCAAGCAGCATTAAAAGAGCGGGGAAAACAATCGCCACCTCTTTTGAAAGCAAAGCCAGGGCGAACACGGCGATCAAAGCGATTCGCCATCTCCAGCCCTCTCTCAATTGCTGCCGGTAATGCAGGAAGAGGTTACATCCAATCAGGATGAAAAACGTGGCCAGCAAATCTTTCCTTCCCGAGATGTAGGCAACCGCCGCTGTTTGCGCTGGATGGATTACAAAAAAAAGACCGGCCACGCCGGCGGCCAAGTCCGACCGAGTCAGAGACCAGACGAGCAGCCAGACCAAAATGCCATTGAGTCCGTGCAGAACGATATTAAATAAGTGGTAGCCGACGGGATTCTGCCCGCCGAGCAAGTAGTTGACACCGTAAGTGAAAGTGCGGACCGGTCGATAACCATCGATAGCCAGCAGTTCCGACCAGTTCAAGTTTACGACGGCCGGGTTTTGAAGGATTAGTGTAACGTCGTCAAAGACAAAACCGAACTGAAGCGTCTGAAGATAGAGTGCGAGCGCCACCAGAAACAAAAGGCCGGGAATCCAGATCCGAAATGATTTTGACTGTTCTTTCCTTTTCGGCTTCCGCCCAGTCTTACGCTTCGCCATCCTCTGCCTATCTTCGGCAATCGCTTATCAGGCACATAATATTGTCGACAACCTGCTGCCAGGTGAGCTTCTTGCAAAAAGCCCGGATATTGTGCTGGAAGATTTCGCGATTCCCTTTGCTCAAATAGAGAAGAATCTTATCAGCCAGAGCATCCGGGTCCCCGGGTGGAACCAGATAACCGGTCTCTCCATCGCGGATCACCTCCGCCAGTCCACCCACCCGACTCGCTATGACAGGCACTCCGAATTGGTAAGCCACCGGAACAACCCCGCTCTGAGTGGCCTGGATGTACGGTAGAACCACCAAGTCACTGCTTCGAAAGAGCGCAGGGACTTCTTCATTGGCGATGTAACGATCTCTCCAGATGATCCGTTCTTCAACGCCGAGCCGGGCAGCCATCCTCTTGAACTCACTCGAATTCAGATAAAATTCTCCAGCAATCACGGCTTCAAAATCGATTCGATCCTTAAGCCTGCCCAGAGCCTCCAGGAAAGTATCCAGTCCCTTATATTTCCGGATCTTTCCAAAAAAAAGAAGCCTGGGTCTCCGGTCGGGCCGGATGGAACAATCGTCCTGGCAATCCCAGCGAACATAAAAATCGTAGACGGGATGATAGATCTGTCGAACCGGGGCGGTTGGATTGAATCGCCTCAGTTCTCCAACCAAACTCTCTGCCTGGACAAGGAACCCATCAGCAAAACCAAAAGCCCTGCGCGCCAGAAAACGCTGAATTCCACCTTGTCCAGGAATACTCAAGCTCTCGTGGGCATAGATGTTATGGCAGAGAAAAAAGACGAGCGGTCCTCGCTTGCTCTTTATGTCTCGAATGATCTTTCGATAGGCGAAAGCAAAAAATGGCTGCCACCACTGAAAAATTACTGCATCGGGCGAAAATGACTGAATTCTCCGAGCGACCTGTCGCCAGCTCCCGGGATCCAGCGAATCAAGAATAGCCTCCTGGGGAACTTGCAGGGGCTGGCTGCTTTCGTCTTGTTGAGTCCTTCCGGGAAAAAGAAAATCGGGGTACTGTCGCGTAAAGGAGAGAAGGAGCACCTCATGCTCCTTCGAGAGCGCCTGATAGAGGGAGGTCGTGTACTGGGCAATTCCCCCTCGAAATGGATATGCCGGACCAACCAGAACAAATCTCATGACGGTCGTATCGGTATGAAGAGCCAGGGCCTCGCGACTGCGTTAACGGGCGGAGCTAAGTTTTGAGAGACAGCGTAGCATTATGAGCGAATCGTATGCCGGAGGTGATTGTTTCTTTGTTCGTTCATCATCTATGTACAGGAGTTTTCAGCCGTCCCAGTGATTTCTGGTTTTGAGAGAGGTCCTCTGTCTCAATCACTTCGTGAATGGCATATTCATCCTGCCTGACATTGCTGTAGGCAATCATCTCGGCGAGTAAGCCAAAAAAGATAAACTGGGCCCCCACAATTAATGAAAGAATACCGAGCATCAGTGCCGGCCGGTCTCCTATCCAGCGTCCCATGAACCAGCCGATGGTCAGATATAACTCAATCGCCAGCCCGAGGCCTACCAGGAGAATACCGATAAAGCCGAAGACATGAAGCGGCTTGCGGTTATAGCGGGTCAGCATAATGACGGTTAGTAGGTCGAAAAAGCCTCCAAACAATCGCGTAAATCCATACTTGCTTTTGCCGAAGGGGCGTGGCCGGTGCTCGATAGGCACTTCCGCCACCCTAAAGCCCCGATAACTGGCCAGCACGGGAATGTAACGGTGCATCTCCCCATAAACTCGGATTTCTTCAATTACCTCTCTTCGGTAAGCCTTGTAGCCACAATTCATATCGTGGAGAGGAACACCGGTCAGGAAGGCCGTAACAAAATTAAAGATACGAGAGGGGATTGTTTTGGTGAGAGGATCGTGGCGCTCTTTCTTCCAGCCAGAAACGAGATCCGCTCCCTCTTCAAGGCGGTCGAGTAATTTTGTCATCTCGGAAGGTTGATCCTGGAGATCGGCATCCATCGTCAAGATAACGTCCCCAGTTGCGACCCTGAAACCTGCGGAAAGGGCCGCTGAC
>DATGOF010000392.1:0-3782 GCA_035306285.1 Acidobacteriota bacterium
ATCGGTGAGGAGCAATTGGAGTCCTTCGACTGGGTTGTCGGGAAAGGCGGGAATCAGGGAATCAGCTATATTACAAGTTATAACCGAGAAGTTTATCGATTGATCGAGGAAAGTGAGTGGCCTCTAATCGCAAGTTGGGAGCTGCCAGATGGAAGCCAGGCGTGGCTCTGGCGGAATCCTACCCGCTCTCCATAGTCATTCCTGTCTACAACGCGTGCGCAGCACTTCAGAAATGTCTTGACGCATTGCTGGCAAACGAGCTCCATGGCACAGAAATCGTCGTCGTAAACGACGGCTCGACCGATGATACTCCGGCTGTGGCGAATGCGATGGCAGAGAAGTGGCCGGACCGGATCCGAGTCATTACCAATCCAATTCGCCAGGGACCGGCCAGGAGTCGTAACCTCGGATTAAGGGAGGCGCGATTTCCTTATCTCTTCTTTCTGGACGCCGATGTCATCGTCCCTCCCGAGACGATTACTAAGATCCGAGATTCACTTGACCTTTACTCGCATCGCAGTGAGGTTGTCGGCGTTCTCGGAATGTACAGTGAGAAAGTCCCCAGTCCGGACTTCTGGAGTAACTACAAGAATCTGTACACCTGCTTTCTGTATGAAGTGACCGACCCTTTGAGTCCTTTCCTGCACACTCCGATGTTTTGCTGTCGTAAAGATGTACTCGAGACGTTCGGAGGTTTCGACGAAAGGCTGACCAAAGGAGAGGACTTCAAACTGGGAGTACAGCTGGGATCCCGGGGGTACCGCTTTGCTATCGACCGTAGAATTCGTGGTGTTCACCTGAAACGGTACTCGCTAGGAGAGATTCTGAAGGAGGACTGGTCTCGCGTTCAACATCTCAGGCGAATCCGCCTCGATCCCGTGGAGCGCAAGTTCTCCTACCGCGCCCATCGGTTAAGCCGCCTGCTGTCCGTCATTCTTCCGCTTCCGATCGTGTTCCTGCTCGTGTTAGGAGGGTTGCTGGCACAGAAACCCTTGCTTTTCTCAGGGCTTTTCTTGCTTTTGCTGTTCTTTTTGTCGCACGGCCGCTTTCTACGATATTGCAAAAAGAAACGCGGACCACTCTTTACGTTGCAATCAGCCGGTTTTCTCTTCCTGGAAATGCTGTGGGCACAGCTCGCTCTGATCTGGTCTTTTCTACCTTTCTCGGGGGGAAAATCGACGGCAATTCGGGATTCAAGTCAAAGAAGAGCGTCCGGTTAGAGACCTGCTCACGATTCGGAGGGCTCTACGTGGATTAAAGAGCGTATTCATGCTCATGGCGCACTCATACGTGCACTGACAACCCAGCGCCTTTTGATACTGGCGTGCCTGAGACGCCCGAGTTGATCTCCACAGGCTCGAGAAGTCGTAGTTGTGATCACGAATATTTCCCATGCTACGGTCCAGCGTCTCACACAAATAGACTTCTCCGGTTTCACTCAAGATCCCAATCAATTCTCCGCTATAGCAAGGGGAGATCCGCCTGTCGGCAAGAGAAGCTTCTTCAATGAGGTGATAGGTTTCTTCCTCCTTGGCTATCACCAGGCGGTCGATCCAGGAATCACTCAAGAGATGGTTTCGACGGTATTCGATGACCTTTTTCGCGAAGCGCCTGTAGATATCGAGGTCGACAGCTTTCAAGGAGGGGTCAATAGGATTGCCCCGGGTCAGTGTGATGGTGATGGCGTCCGGATCCAGTTGATGGACGATGTCCTCGAAAAACTCATCAAGGCAGTGCTGATTGGCGGCTGAGACGGTGAGTGCAATTCCGACCGAAAGGTTCTCGAAAGATGTTTTGAGCTTCTTCAATCCCCGGAAGGTCTCGACTGCCTTTTGATAACTCCTGGAATTCTGCCGGATACGGTTGTGAATCTCCTCGGGCCCGTCCAGGGAAACACCGGTACAGACACGGGCGTTCCTTACTCGAGACATCAGCTGTTCCACCCTGCTAATGGTTTTGTCAACCAGTAAGCCATTAGAGGGGATCTGGATGTTTCGTACGTGAGAGTTCTTCTCGAAACAATGAGCGATATCCGCAATATCCTTGCGAAGATAGGGTTCGCCGCCGGTGAGCGAAACAGTCAAAAGGTTTGGCAGAGTCCGGGTGATTTTTTCAACCTCTTCGAGGCTCAGCTCCTTCTTTGGCTTGTTCAGCTCTTCCCAGTAAAAACAGTGGCTGCAAAGAAGGTTGCATCGCGAAGTCACAAAGAAGATCAAACTGACAGGAAGACCATCCTTACGGACGACCCGGCTGGCGATCTTTGCATCCCTGATCCAACGGCGAGACATGGGGCCATAGTAGCACAACGACCCCAGCGGTTCTTTACG
The DNA here is from genome assembly GCA_035306285.1 of Acidobacteriota bacterium. Taxonomy (GTDB): domain Bacteria; phylum Acidobacteriota; class UBA6911; order RPQK01; family JAPXNP01; genus DATGOF01. The sequence goes on from DATGOF010000392.1 coordinate 2,328, forward strand.
CTGCGTTTCCAAAAATTTGTTTGAACTTTCAAGGGATGAGGTTCGTTCTATTCTTCTAGAAGGAGGACACATGGAATTGAACAGGAGACAGCGGCACAGAAGCCTTTCTATAGGGTTCATTCTCTTGGTTCTAATTACTGGATTGACGAGTGCACAGTGGTTGCACGTTCGGGTTGAGGAGGAAGGGAAGCAAGAAAAAGTACGCCTCAATTTGCCTTTAAAACTGGTCGAAGCGGTTGTGCCGGTCCTTCAGAAACAGGCCTTCCCGACTCATGGATTGCAGATCAAAGGACAGGATCTCTCGGTGGAGGAACTCCGGGAGATCTGGAATTCTGTCAAGAGTCAGGGTGATTTCGAGATGGTCACCGTAGAAGGAGGCGACACTCGAGTTCGTGTTTCAATCGAAGGGGATTATCTGTATGTCATCTCCGACGAAAACTCCGCTACCACCGTGAACGTCCGTGTCCCTGTCCCGGTGGTTGACGCCCTCCTTTCCGGGGAGGGACAAGAGCTAAATGTCGCCGCAGCCGTACAGGCGTTATCCACCGTGGAAAATGGTGACCTGGTGTCGGTTCGTGACAGAGAAACCATGGTCAGAGTCTGGATCGACCAAGAAAGCAATTCCATGTAGCTCAAGTATGAGGTGCTGACATGTTGAAAAAGATTGCGGCCGGGCTGGCAGGGGGCATCGTGGCGGTGTTCGCTGCAGGTGCCCTTTACGTGTACGATGCAGGTTTTGCTACGGTTCAGGTGGAAGATGAACATCGATCCTTCACGTTGCCGGTACCCCTGGCTGTGGCGGAGGTTGGCGTTCATTACCTGGCCGCCGCACATCAGAACCGGTTGCCGAAACCTATCGCGCATCTCCGAGAGGCACTTCCCCGCCTTTTGGCGGCATTGGAGGAGACGGCCGACGCTACGCTCTTGAAGATAGTCAGGAACAGAGAGTCTGTACTGCTTCAAAAAGCCGGCGGTCTTCTGATCTTAAAAGTCGAGTGCCCTACTGAAAAGGTTCAAATTAAGGCGCCGGTAAAGAGGCTGACCAAGATACTCCGGCGCGCTTTGGCGGTGCACAATCCAGGAGAAGCGGGACATCGTGTACCGGGTAAGCCGCCGATGGCCCTGAGCAATCCACTATGGTGAACAGGCTGGCGGTTCGATAGACGAAAACGCATTCAGGTTTTGACGCCCGACAAGAGGAGTACAGCACCTGTCCCGAAGAGGATATTGGGTCCCCAGGCGGCCAGCGAAGGTGCCAGTAGCCCGCTCGAGCCGAGAACATCGAAAACACCGAACGCCCCCCAATAGATGATTCCGATCAGAACACCGGCAGCAATTCCGTAGAGTGCCCCCTTGCGACCCATGGTTAGGGAAAAGGGCACTCCTAGCACGGTCATAATCAAGGTGACCAGGGGGAAGGAGAGTTTCTTGTAAAGTTCCGTTTCAAGGTACTCC
>DATGOF010000393.1:0-18155 GCA_035306285.1 Acidobacteriota bacterium
GCGATAGTCTTCAATCAAGCCCAATACTTCCTGCTTTTGGGTATCATCGAGGTGGTCCTTGAGATGTCCCATCAAGTGATGCATGACATTGGCATGTCGTTCCCGGGATGCCATGATCTGGAGTGTCCGCATCAACCCTTGACCATATTCATCGAGAACGCTGGTAAATGACTTCTTGGTAAGGCTTCCAACAAGACTTCCGAGTCGCCGGTAATGGGACGGACTGTGTGACAGCAAAGTCAACTTGTAGCCAGTGTGAAAAGAGATCAAATCGGCAGGAGAGGGATCGTTTTCCAGGAGCTGAGTCCAGCGATAATAGGCGAATATCCGTTCGACAAAATTTTCACGAAGTGCGGGATCAATGAGCCGACCTTCCTCCTCCACTGGAAGCAGAGGTAGCTTACTTGTCAGCGCCCCAGCATACAGGCCTCTCCCCTTTCTTTCCGGAATACCATTCCGGTTGAAGACCTTGACCTTGTAGAGCCCACAAGAAGGAGAACTTCGTTTGAAGATATAACCGTGCAGTGACTTTTCTGTAAGACCTTCGACCTTTTCCCTGGCCCAGCTTTCCACCGTATCGGTCCAATCCCTTCGCGACTCGCTGCCGATCATGCGCGGACCGTTCGGACCCTCTTCCAGACGGACCGTCTCTCGAGGGGTTCCCATACCCACTTCAACTTCCGGGCAGACCAACACCCACTCAACGAAAGGACCCAACCACTGCACCAACATGGTATCTCGGGTATGGCCGCCGTTATAGCGCACATTCTCACCAAGGAGGCAGGAGCTGATCCCGATGCGGATGGCAGGGTATTGTGATGTGGTTCCCCGGGAAAGCGTCGGTGAATCCATATGATTTAAACCCCACTGGGCAGCGAGTCGCTGCCCAGTCAGTATATCAAGCAATTTGTCGGCGACGCGGAACTGGTATGACATTCTCAGCCGGCGAAATCGTAAGTGGCCATAGTGGGTTATAATCGGCCGGATGTCTTGTCAGAAGGTCAGAAAAGTATCGGTCGCTGTTCACAAAGGTGTAGTCAAAACTGCCCAGGATGGAGTATAAGAGAAGTTTGAGAGTGTAAATCCGTTAAAGGGGGGGTCTATTCTCTATCGGCAATCGCCCGACCTTTTCGCTGGATCTCTCAGCGAGCGTAGCCCTTTTTTTGGAGTTACGGCTCACAGTAGATCTATTTCCTAATGTATCGCCAGCGGGTTTTGCTGGCCTGAACGAGGAAGAAAGGTAGATGAACATGAAACCCATTGCATGGAGACCGTTGTTTCAGTGCATCCTGTGGGGTGTTCTTGGTCTGGGTCTGACTGGAATGGTAGCCGGTCAGACGCTTTCCACATTGCGTGGAACGGTCCAGGACCAGACGGGAGCGGTTGTTCCCGGCGTGGAAGTAACTGCAACAGAGGTAGCCACCGGAGTTGTAGCCAGAACTGTGATAACTGATGAACAGGGCGGCTATGAAATGCCGGACTTGAGGCCTGGAACCTACCGGGAAACTGCGGAGCTTCCCGGTTTTAGAACATTTGTTGCCGACGGTGTTGTACTCGACAGCGGACAAATTCGGCGAGTGAACATTGTTCTGGAAACGGGAGAGATTACTGACCAGGTGACTGTTGAAGCGGGTGCGGCGGTTATTAGCACAGAAGGTGGTACCGTCAGCGGTGCAGTCGATGCGGAGTTGATTGAGGATGCTTCCACCGGCGAGAGTTTGAAACCATATCCCGGACCACAGTCTCTGCTTGCTACCTTGCCTGGCGTCTCAGGGCGTGGCTGGGTTCTTACCGTTGCCGGACAGACCGACGTGGCCGTAGAGGATGACGGAGTACGCAATGAGCAGACCGGTAGCCAGGCGGTACAGATGCATGCTTGGGAAGAGGTCAGGGTGACGACGGTTAATGCACCGGCCGACCAGGCCCGCGCAGCCAGTTTTAATGCGACCAGCAAACGCGGTACCAATGCTTTTCATGGCAGGGCCTTCTACCGACACAGCAATTCAGCTTTTGGCTCCCGTGAGTTCTTCCATCCTGAACGACTCGTTTACCTGTTCCATGACATCTATGCTGAAGCGGGTGGACCTATCATTCGCGACAGGACGTTCTTTTTCGGAGCGTGGAATAACGCCGAAATGCCGGGAAACAGTTTCCCGATTGCGCACGTGCCGACGCATTCAATGCGACAAGGTGATTTTTCTGCGTTTTCAAACGACATCCAAATTGTCGACCCTTTAACCGGACAGCCCTTTCCAAATAACCAGATTCCAGCGGAGCGCATCAATCCGACCAGCCTGGCTTTTCAGGAGAACTGGATTCCGTTGCCTAATCTGGGCGAGCCAGGGCAGTTGACCAACAACCACGGCTATCTGTTCCCTTATCCGCCAGACAATTTCCGGACTTTCTATCCTTTAGCCAGGGTCGACCATGAGTTGACAGACAGCAATTCCATTTTCTTCCGCTACACTGGATTTATCGGCCCCTACGTATTGCCTCGGCCGTTTCCGAATCTCCCGCGTACGAGGACTCGAAACCACGGGAAGTGGGTGGTGTCCGACACTCACGTCTTTTCACCGACAGTGGTTAACACCTTGCGTGTCGGGTTCAATACCAATGACATTACGGACGGTACGACTGTAGACGGAGTAACTCCACCGACCGGAGATACGATTGTCCAGTCGATTGGACTTCAGGGTGTGAATCCCAGAGGCCTCTCAGCGATGGGGGCTCCGGTTATCTCGATTTCGGGCTTGACCACCTTCGACGCGATTCCCGGAGGGATCGTCCACCAGGGGACCGACTGGTCGATTGATGAGTCACTGACCTGGACGCAGGGAAGGCATGTATTGAAGTTTGGAGGACAGTTTCTCCGCTTCAATAACTTTCGTTCCGTGGTAGAGACGGGTACCTACGGAAACTTTTCATTTGATGGTAATTTTTCAGGACATCCCTATGCCGACTTCCTTCTGGGGCTTCCTCGCTCGAGCAGTCGCCGCGATCCTCTGACCGACCGCTGGCGGCGTAGTTCGGAAATCGGAATTTACGTCATGGATACCTTCAAGATCACTCCCAGTCTGACGCTCGACTACGGTATCCGGTGGGATTACTTCACCGCCGGCGAATTCGAGGACGGCTTGCAGTACAACTGGGATCCGGCTACAGGGAACGTCATCGTGCCCCAGTCGGCAATGTCTGCGGTCAGTCCGCTTTATCCGGACAACATCACGATCGTACCTGGAGAAGTGGTCCCGAACCCGGCCAAGAATCACTTCCGTCCACGGTTCGGCGTGGCCTATCGTTTCACCGATACCATGGTCCTGCGAGGTGGATACGGGGTCTATACAGAGCGTCTGGATCCTTTCCGCTTCGCACAGGGGACCGGACCTTTCGACATCAGCGAAACTTACTTTAACGAAATCGTAGGTGGACAACCTTTCTTCAGTTTTCCCAACCCCTTTCCAGAAGGACTGGGTGCTGCACAGGTCCCATCTGTGAGCGTTACCGGGTATCCGCTTGATGCTAAGAGGGGTTATATTCAACAGTTCAACGTCAGCCTGGAGCGCCAGTTCGGTTCAATTGGTATCCGGGGTTCTTACATCGGCTCCCGCAGTCGGGGACTGCACTACAACCTGCAGCTCAACAAGCCCGAGCCGAGTCTGATCCCCTTTGCTCCCAGCCGGCGGCCTTTCTCGGAGTTTGTCGGAACGACTTTCGTTCAGCGCGATGGAAAGTCCAACTATGATGCCTTCCAGATTGAGGCAAACCGGCGGATGGGCTTGATTACCTTCAACGCCAACTACACGCTGGCATCCAATCTTCACAACTACTTGAACACTCAGAACCCCTACGATGTGACCAGCCACTGGAGCCGCGATGATTACCAGCCGCGGCACCGGGCGGTTATCACCAGTATCATCCAGCTTCCGTTCGGCCACGGCAGACGGTACCTGGCGGATGCCAGTCCTGTCGTGAACGCGGTCCTGGGTGGGTGGAAGTTACAGACCACGAGCTTCTTCGCGAGCGGCAAGCACTTCTCGCCCGATTTCTCGGGTTCGGATCCGTCGAACACCAATACCATCGGTGGTTTGCCGGATCGTATTTGTGACGGAAACCTGGACAACAAGACGCTGGATCGATGGTTCGACCCGAGTTGTTTTGCAGAGCCGCCGGCAGGCCGGTTCGGAAACAGTGCTCCTAACATCCTGGTTGGGCCTGGAATCCACGTCCATCATCTGTCGGCCGTGAAGCAGTTCAGGCTTACTGAGCGCTTTACATTAACTTACAGTGCTCAGTTCTCGAACGTGTTTAACCGACCACACTTCAGCAATCCGCGCAACAATATCAGTGTTGCGGATCCTGGAAAGATCGTGAGCCAGCCGGGCTGGACACCGGAAGCCGAAGGGGGTGGGCGCAGGGGCCAGATGATGCTGCGCCTGGAGTGGTGATCTGAGCTAAGCGCAGAGAAGGGCCGGGAATTCCCGGCCCTTTCTTTTTCGGCACAAAGGCAGACTTCTCAGATGCCCAAATGACGTGGGGATGTCTCATCTTTTTCAAAATGCAGCGGTTAGCCCTTCTTGTTCGGGTTGTTCCCGGAAAGAGAGGTGCCTCGGAAAGGAGGCTATCTGGTCGTCGAAATAAACGAACAGGCTGACGCAACAAGCGATTGAAACTCTCCTTCTGTCGCGGAGGTATAACGAACGGAGATGAACCCAGTTTACGAGAGACTCCAGCAAATGGAGCCGGACGGGTTCCGGATCAGAATTATGGAGGGGGATTCATTCAGTTGTTCGTGGCATCTTCACCCGGAGAATGAGCTTACACTCGTGCTGGACGGCTCCGGCCATCGGATGATTGGGGACAATATCAGTCCTTTTGAGTCGGTTGACCTGGTGCTCATCGGCACGAATTTGCCTCACGATTTCTACATTCAGAATCTTCCCGGGCACCAGATGAGGGTTATTGTCATTCATTTCAGTGACGATTTTTTGGGTCCCGGCTTCTTCAATCAGCGCCTGCTTGAACCGGTAAAGCGCCTTCTCCAGAGAGCGCGGGTAGGCCTTGCCATTAGAGGGGAGCAAAAACGGCAGGTGATCGAAAGGATGAGCGAAGTTCGTCCTGATGACAAGCTGGAAGGAGTGATCGCCCTTCTGGAAATGCTTGAGATACTGACAACTGCAGAGGTCGAACCCCTGAGCAGTTATGGATTCGCGCCCGAATTCACGGAATTTGACCATGGGCAGCTTAAGAAGATATGCCAGTATGTGCTGGAGAACCTGGACCGGAAAATTTACCTCCATGAAGTGGCTGCGCAGCTCGGCCTGACTGAAGGTTCATTCAGTCGTTATTTCAAATCTCGAACCGGCAAGACATTCACGGAATTCGTGAACGAGTTACGGGTCGGGCGGGCCTGTAGGATGCTCACAGAAGAGGGGCGCAAGATCACTGACATTGCATTTGCCAGCGGGTTTGAAAACCTGAGCCATTTCAACCGCCAGTTTCGCAAGATTAAAAGTATGTGCCCTCGCGAATACCGGGACGCTGCCACGCAAATCTGGACGGGGTGAGCGATTCGAATTCATAGGCAACAGATCCCGAACTGTCTTCAGGCCAAACCAGCCTTCGTGTCGAAAGCTTGGCGGCCTTACCCGAGGTGACTGTTCCGTACACGGTCGAAATGCCTTCCCTGGGTCTATGGTAATGGCAGTCAAACAATTAGTCTTCGAGAAGCACCACGAGACCGACAATAACGGGTTCCAGATAAAGGTTATTCGTGGCAAGACATTTGGCTGTCGATGGCATTTTCACCCCGAGTACGAGTTGACTTTGACTTTACAGGGGACCGGGTATCGCGTCGTTGGTGACAGCATCGCTTCCTTGGAGAAAAACGATCTGGTGCTGGTGGGTTCAAATCTTCCCCATCTGTGGGAAGCCGACGGCGGACGCCAGGATGATCCCCTGGTGCACGCTATCGTAGTCCATTTTCGTGAAGACTTTTTGGGGCCGGATTTTTTTCACCAACCACTCACTAACCCTCTGAAGAAGGTTCTCGAAGAGGCACGTCGAGGTGTCCAGCTTTTCGGCGAAAGCCACCGACTGATTGTTCGACTTCTTATTCAGCTGGTGGATGAGCCAAGCAAGCTAAGACAAGCCATCGGACTTTTGCGGATTCTGCGGTTAATCGCGACCACCGACCAGTTCAGCCGCTTAAGCAGTCCCGGATTCATTCCGGAACTCAACGCATTTGATGCCAAGCGTGTTGACCGAATATGCCAGTTTGTTCGAAGCAACCTGGATCGGAAAATCTACCTTCGGGAGGCGGCGATTCAGGTCGGTCTCAGTGAAGGAGCATTCAGCCGTTACTTTAAATCTAGAGTCGGGAAGACATTTACGGAGTTCGTTAACGAAGTCCGAGTAGAAAGAGCCTGTCGATTATTGAGCACCCAGGGCAGCAGGATCACCGAAGTGGCGGCTAAGTGCGGTTTTGATAACCTTAGCAACTTCAATCGACAGTTTCGAAAGATCAAGCAGATGTCGCCCAGCCAGTATCGCGAGTCCTGGCATCAAGGAAGTTCACCTTGACATTTCTGAATACGCTTCATTGTTCCGAGAGTCGGAAATCAAATCCTTCCTAACTACAAATCTCGAAAGGAGTATGCCAATGAAACATCTTATCTACCCGTCGGTTCTTTTCTGTTTTATCTATTTGAGTTTTGTCTCCTCTCCAGGAGTCGCTCAGCAGGAGCCGGTCATTCCTCCCGACCGGAGCCTGAGGATCATCGGCTTTGGAGCTCATCCGGACGATGCAGAGTACAAGATGGGAGGCGTTGCCGCGCGTTGGGCTGCACGCGGTGATAAGGTCAAGCTGGTCTCCATGACCAACGGCGATCTCGGCCACTACGTGCAGTCGGGGGGACCGCTGGCGCGTAGAAGGGCGCAAGAAGTCGCCGAAGCCGGTAAGATTCTGGGAGTGGAGTCCGCCGTCATGGACATCCACGACGGCGAGCTGATGCCCACTCTGGAAAACAGGAAATTAATGGCAAACCTGATTCGGGAATGGCAGGCGGACATTGTCCTCTCGCATCGGACGAATGACTATAACCCGGACCATCGCTATGTCGGCGTTCTGGCTCATGACACCGCCTTTATGGTCAGCATTCCCTTTTTCATGCCTTTGATAGAAGAAACCGAGAACAATCCGATTTATCTCCACTATTCCGATCGGTTCAAGAAGCCTTATCCATTCCAGCCCGATATCATCGTGGATATCGACGATGTATTCGAGAAAAAGATCGAGGCTATCGAAAAGCTGGTCTCCCAGGTTTTTGAGGTCAATTACAGTAGTGTCGGAAGAGAGCGAGAGCGAGCCATCCAGAGTGTGCCCAAAGATCCGAAAGAACGGCGCGCCTGGTTGGTTAAGCACCATGGAGCGCGTTACGCAGCGGTGGCTGACGAGTACAGGGACCAGTTGATCAAGTGGTACGGTCCCGAAAGAGGAAAAGCTGTAAAATATGCCGAGGCTTTCGAAATCTGCCAATACGGACGCCAGCCGACTGAGGAAGAACTCAAGCAGCTGATTCCGTTCCTTTCCGAGTAATTCAGGAACTCTTCGGCTCAACCACGGAGACGCTAAGGACGCGGGGGGAAACACTCTTGCCCCTCAGCGTCCCCCGTGCCTCCTGTGGTTAACTACCATCAAGGCGTGCATCCTAGAATCCCGAGGTCTCCGACGTCGAGAACTTCTCCGGGTGACAGCGGACCAACCTCGAGAAGCTGGTCAGTCACTATCGATTCTTCTGTTTTGGTGTTTGAGAAGATCGTGGTGGGGTTAAAACGAAAGCTCGAGAAGGGAGCGGTCAGGTCGGGGACCAAGGTTGTCGTGGCCAGAGTATAGGCAACGCCTGGAAGGACGTTCAGTTCGAATGATCCATCAAAAGGCTCATGCGGAAGTCCTTGCCTCAAATTTGAACCCGAAAAGGTTTCGACGACCAGCGACCCTTCAAAGCCGGTGGTGGCTTCGTAGGCCCGTACGCTGACACCGGTGGCATTCTGGCAGTCCGGTCCCGCCTGGATCCTGCCGACAATCGTGGCGAATCCCCCCAGCGTCCGTTCCAGGCCGTTCGTTCTCAGGTAGGTTCGAAAGACGGAGGCCAGATCCTCATACTTCGGTGATCGAAGATTGTCGGTATTGTCAGCAAATGGAATCATGGTGGCATCGTCACTGGAATCTGCCGTCGACAGTCCCACAGTCGAGTGTGATAGCCCCAGAAGATGGCCAATTTCATGGGTAGCAACCGATTGCATATCAAAGCCGGCACTTCCTCCCGAGTTTACCCACGGCGCATTCGTGTTAAAGGCAATTCCGCAATCGATGATGGTTCCCGCCGGATAGGTCACTCCTGGAGGTCCTGGAAACGGTATGGATCGACCATCTCCAATCGGGAGCCTGGTTCCACCAAAAGGACCTGTGGTTGTCGTGGATGGTTCCGTTAATGAGGTACAGGGTGTGATGGCCAGAATCCCGGTGGTTCCTAGATTCTGCCATACGATGGCGTTGATGCCGTCAATCGCTCCTGCCCGGGTAACGGTTGTGAAACCTCCGAACAGAAACTCCGGGATCAGGGGGGGCATATTCAAGAAATCGTCCAGAGCCGACCACACCGCGAAACCTTTCTGCACCGCCGTTAGAAACTCAAACAAATTAACGTCAACCGGTTTATTGGTCGGATTGTGACGCCACGAAACGGCATCACCGATCGTTCCGTCATAAAGTCGTCTGTCCCAGGCAATGTCCCGGATCTCCAAAGGAACGATCGACAGCCGCTCAAGGTTATCGCCGCCCTGAACAGGATCCACAGCGGCTGTGGCTGCCAGCGCAAAAAGCAGCACTGAAGCGATGAGTTTGCCTGAGAGATGCGAAAGGTTGAGGCGAGGCTTCCAATCCATCTGGTGATTCCTCTGCGAGTGAAGTGAGATAACTATCGTCTACCAAGAATCTGCCTGACGGCATTTAGAAACTGTTCGAGTGATTCCGCCTTGCCACGGACGTCGACTACTCTGGCACCATCGGCTGGACGGCGGCGTACGGGAACGATCCCGTGAATGAAATCGATTGGCCGGAGAGCCGGCAGGGAGGAATCGGCCTCCGCGAAAAGAACAATCTCATCCCCCGACGTCAGCCGAGGCAGCCCTGGCCAGATTGTCTGGACCTTTCCCAGTCTTCCTCCAGGAAGCAGGAATCGTAGCGATCTCCCCGGCTCTCCTTTCAGCGACTCTTCGATGCGAACATCATAGATGGTGATGATGCTTTGGCCATACCACTCGGTTCGCGATGAAGTGACGATACCTCTGGCAATACTCGTGGCACGTGGAACCACGTCTTCGAGCTGAATGACTCCTTTTTCAATTTCGAGGCGTGTATCCTGAGCCTTTGCTGGGAGAAGGGCTGCAGAAGCAACCAGGACGAGACACAGGAGCGGCCCGATTAAGGTCCTCCTGGGCAAGAGAATTCGATTCTGTAGCGGCATAATGTTTCCCGACAGAATTTAACTGGAACTGTAAACCCCGCGAGGGATTATAGTCGCCGGTCGCAGCCCGGTCAATGAAGTCTCGTTTCTGGAATGGAAAAAAGAACCGTGGGGGAGCTGGACTTGGTATTCCTCTTGAGGTGCGCTACCTCGGCCTGTTTCGCTTCAGGTCGATCTCTTTAAGGACTTCCAGCTCTTCTGCCAACTCCTTTGATCTGGCTCTGGCTGCGGCGAGTTCCCGTGAAAGGGCCTCAATCTCTTGCTCACGAAGATCAAGGTGATTTTCCAGCATGACTTTCTCGGACCTCAGCGTTTCAATTCTCTCCTTTAAGGTGCGTATCGACAGCAGAAGTTCGGTTCTGGAGCCCCTTAATTGACGCGACAATTCCTGAACCTCCTGTACCAGCGACTGCTGGTCTTGAAGCTGGCGGCCAAGATCGTACATCAACCGTGTCGGCAGGGTGTAAGGACTGGAAGGATAGGTTGATTCAAGACGCTGTGTGTATTCTCCGGCGCGATCCAGGTCGAAATGAGGGCTTTCCGGTGTCGAGTGGACCAGGACCAGCAGGTAGAGTGCCTCATCATGGTCTTCCTCCAGTTCTGTGTTGGTCAGACATTGAGAGGCCAGTCTTCTGAGTTCTGTAAAATTCCGATCCCGAAGATGGGGCTCAGCTAGATTGAGGAGGGGTTCCCGCGGAGCATCTGGCACTTGTACCGGAACATTTCGTTTCTGGCACGATGCCAGCAGCACTATGAATGCCAACCCAACAAAGAGCCGATGGCGGGACCAATGGTTCTTCATACCCTCTTTAACTGCCTATATTCTACACGCTTCAATTCAATTTCTGATGCGTGAATAATTACCTTTGCTCGGATTTTCTAAAGACCGTATTGTCGCACATTCGATGGATTTGACGATGAGGACGATCAGCATCGTGCGCCCGGTGTTGCTGACCTTCCAAAAGGTGCTTACCATGAAGAGGCGCTTACGAGCAATACGAGGCCGACCGTGGCATGACAAGAAGGCCCACATTGCTTTCGGTTCATTGAAAGGTCGATCGTCGGATCGGTGTCGTTCTGACGCTGTTGAAATTTGCCCGGCAGAATGGAAACGTCTCTCAAGAGGAGAAGATAGTGACTCATCAGCTTGCGGGAAAGAGGCCCCTCAATTCTCAACTCGCCAACATTCCTCGACTCGTCAGTTCCTTCTATGTGCTGCGCCCTGACCCAGCCATACCCGAGCAGCGAGTGAAATTCGGGACTTCGGGTCATCGAGGGACTTCCCTGGCGGCCAGCTTCAATGAGGCCCATATCCTGGCGATCAGCCAGGCAGTTTGTGATTATCGCAAGCTCAAAGGGATCGATGGTCCTCTCTTCATGGGTATCGATACCCATGCTCTTTCCGAACCGGCACTAAGTACGGCAATAGAAGTGCTGGTCGCTAACGAGGTGAACGTCCGAATCGCACCTGACGGCCAGTACACTCCGACGCCCGTTATCTCCCATGCCATCCTGACGTACAACAGGGGGACGAAAGATCGTCTTGCCGATGGGATTGTTATGACTCCTTCCCACAATCCTCCGGAGGACGGCGGTTTCAAATACAATCCTCCCCACGGGGGGCCGGCTGGGACGGCTGAGACCTCCTGGATAGAAGAGCGTGCCAACCGATTGTTGGAAGAAAGCAATCGGAGTGTGAAAAGAATCGACATCCGACAGGCACGCGAGTCTGAGTGGCTGCGTGAGCACGACTTTGTCACCCCGTACGTTAGCGATCTGGAAGCGGCAGTGGATTTGGCTGCCGTTGCCAGGGCTGGATTGCGGATCGGAGTCGACCCCATGGGCGGGTCAGGAATCGGCTTCTGGGAACCTCTGCGCGAACGTTACGGTCTCGATCTTGAAGTGGTCAATGATGAGATCGATCCCCGTTTCAGTTTTATGGCGCTCGACCACGACGGGGTGATCCGGATGGACTGTTCTTCGCCTTACGCGATGGCACGTTTGATTGAGTTAAAGGATCGATTCGACATCGCCTTTGGGAATGATCCGGATTACGACCGACACGGGATTGTCAGCCGGAAGGCGGGACTCATGAATCCGAATCACTATCTTTCGGTGGCCGTCTGGTATCTCTTCCAAAACCGCACTGAATGGTCGCGCGAGGTGGCTGTTGGCAAAACGCTTGTGAGCAGCAGCATGATCGATCGGGTTACGGCGTCGCTGGGCCGTGAGCTGGTAGAAGTGCCGGTAGGTTTCAAATGGTTTGTAGAGGGATTGTTGGAGGGACGGCTGGGACTGGCCGGTGAGGAAAGTGCCGGTGCCTCCTTTCTTCGAAAAGACGGCACGGTGTGGACCACCGATAAGGATGGAATTGTAATGGATTTGCTGGCTGCGGAAATCATGGCGGTCACTGAGAAGGATCCCTCTGAGATCTACGCCGACCTAACGCGGCAATTCGGCGATCCTGTATATCGACGCATCGACGCACCGGCGACTCCCGCCCAGAAAGAAGCCTTGAAAGCGCTCCGGCCGTCGCAGCTGAAAGCCGAGGAGCTGGCCGGCGAAAAGGTGATCGCCTGCCTCGACCGGGCACCGGGACATGGTGAATCCATCGGCGGCATCAAGGTAGTGACGGAAAACGCCTGGTTTGCGGCTCGACCGTCGGGCACCGAAGAAATCTACAAGATCTATGCTGAAAGCTTCCGCGGGCCTGATCACCTCGAGAAGGTGCAGGAAGAGGCGCAGGCTTTGATCGCCAGGGCTTTCAAGGAGGCGGGAATTTGAAAGCGATGAGTGTCAGGTCTTGCGGTCACTGTGTCCAAGATCTCGACCTGGGACGATATGGTCTCTTATCTTTTGCTTCAGCGTCTTCAATTCCGGAAATGATCCCTCTTCTTTGCGGGAATAGAGAAGCTGATCGTCGAGATAGATATCGAAAGTCCCTCCGCTGGATGGGATGAGGGCGACTTCGCCCAGTTCCTCTTCGAAAGTTGTCAGTAACTCTTCGGCAATCCAGCCGGCTCGGAGGAGCCAGCGACACTGCGTACAGTAAAGAATGGCAATTCGTGGTGTGCGGACTGATGAAGGATTTTCGCTCATCGGACACAGAGTAGCTGTCGTTTGGGACAGGTGCAACAGGAATGCGTTGCGGACATTGCACCCTGCGCTTGACTCATGTACCTTGCAAGCCAGTAATCAAGTTCCAATGAAGGAGGAATGATGAGAAAAACCGTTCATGCTGAGCAGGGAGCTCCTGCCAAAGGACCGTATTCCCATGGCGTCATTTCACAGGGAAGGCAGCTTTTTGTTTCGGGGCAGGGGCCCGTCGATCCCGCTACCGGGGAATTTACGGGTGATACCTTCGAAGAACAAGCGGTGAGAACGTTCGAGAACCTGAAGGCTATTGTTGAGGCTTCCGGAGCTTCGATGAAAGATGTTGTGAAAGTGAATGCGTACCTTTCGAATATGGGAGACTTTGCTAAGTTCAATGAAATTTACAAGCGATATTTCGATGCTCCCTATCCCGCCAGGACCACCGTTCCGGTTCCGCTGGTCGGTTTCATGATTGAAATCGATTGCATTGTCCAGCTTCCTGAGTAAACATCCAATTTGTATACCAACACAGCCCTGGGGCAATGCTTGAAGGCTTGCCCCAGAGCGGCGGCTCTTCAGCGTCCTCTGTGTCTCAGTGGTTTAATTACGGACCGTTACGTGTTTACTATGACCCGGCGTCCCTGAATCGATATACGGTCTTCGCACACCAGTTTGAGCGCTTCCGGATAAGCTAGATGTTCCTGCTCGAGGATACGCGCCGACAATGTTTCTTCGTCATCGCTGCTCAGAACCGGTACCACGCGCTGAACAATAATCGGCCCATGATCCAACTTGTCGTCAACAAAGTGCACGGTACAGCCGGTAATCTTGACGCCCCATTCCAGAGCCTGCTTTTGCGCGTTCAGCCCGGGAAAAGCCGGCAAGAGGGAAGGATGGATATTAAGGATCCGAGAAGGGAAAGCGTGAACGAAGTAATCGCTGAGCAGCCGCATGAAGCCGGCCAGGCAAACGATATCGGTCGATGCATTGTCTAAGATTTCTACCACTTCGCGGTCGAAATCTTCCCGGGCTCGACCTCGCGATTCAACGAACCGGCAAGGAAGACCGAGCGACCGAGCGTACGCCAGACCCGGAGCATCTTCTCGGTTTGAAATGACCATCACCGTTTCAGCCGGAATCTGGCCGGCCTGGATGGCATGGTGAAGAGCTTTGAAATTTGATCCCCTGCCGCTGAGGAGAAAGGCCACTCGCTTCATATGTAGAGAACGTTTCTTGACCCGCTGACGACCTCGCCGATCCTGAAATAAGCAAGTTCTTTGCGCTTGAAGTGGTCTTCCACTCGTTCAATCCGATTTTTGGCCACGACTAGAATCATTCCCAATCCCATGTTGAAGGTTCGAAACATTTCTTCTTGACGGACCTTACCGCGGTCCTGGATCACATGGAAGATCGGCAGAATTTCCCAGCTTCCTTTCAGGACACGGGCGTCAAGGTTTTCAGGTAGGGCGCGCCGGAGGTTTTCGGTCACGCCACCCCCGGTAATGTGTGCCATGGCGTGGAGATCATCAGTCAGCAACAGCTCCTTCAGGGCCGGAAGATAATTTCGGTGGGGTATCAGCAATTCCTCACCGAGTGGCCTGGAAAGCTCTGGAAGGATGGTGTCAGGCGTGAACTTCTCGTTTTCAAAGAAGAGCTTTCTCACCAGGCTAAAACCGTTCGTATGCAGGCCTGACGAAGGTAATCCAATGAGCTGGTCTCCTTCGCGGACCTGTTCCGGGTCGTAGAGCTTGGCTGCATCGCTCATTCCCACGATGAAGCCTGCCAGGTCGTACTCACCCGGTGGATAGAAGTCTGGCATCTCGGCCGTTTCTCCACCTAAAAGGACGCATTCCGCTTCACGGCACCCGGCGGCCAGACCTTCCACGATCTGCTCGACCACGCCCGGCTCCAGCTTACCGGTAGCAATATAATCGAGGAAGAAAAGGGGCAATGCACCGCGAACCAGGATATCGTTACAGCAATGGGCCACGATATCGATCCCGACAGTGGAATGAATTCCTGTGCTGAATGCGATCTTCAGCTTGGTCCCCACACCATCAGCACTCGCGACCAATACCGGTTCGCGAAAGCGAGTGAAGTCCGGTCGATAAATTCCGGCAAAAGATCCTATTTCGCTGAGAACATTCTGGTTGAAGGTAGACCTGGCCAGTGCCTTGATCCGTTCCTTTGCTTGACCGGCCTTCTCGATATCGACGCCTGAGTCGCGATATGTCAGGCCCGAATGAGAATCGGAGTCACTCGAGTACATTGTGGCCTTTCCAATCTGGCGTTGAAGCTTTTTCCCTGGTTATCCCGTCACTTCCGACTCTTCCTGAACGGTAGCTTCTTCGATCTGAAAGAGCTCTCCCTGTGAGACGTTTCGATCGATCGGAATCGGATACTCTCGACTAAAGCAGGCAGTGCAAAAATTGTCATGATCTCCTACACTCCGCTTTAATCCTTCAAGTGAGAGATAAGCCAGGGAATCGGCTCCCGTGAATTCTTCGATTTGCTTTACAGTCTTATTATTGGCAATTAATTCCGAATAGGTCGGGGTATCGATGCCGTAGTGACAGGGAGCTACAGTGGGCGGCGAGCTGATTCTCATATGCACTTCGTGAGCGCCGGCCAAGCGAACCATCTCGACGATTTTACGACTGGTGGTTCCGCGGACAATCGAGTCGTCAATGAGTATCACACGCTTTCCGTTCAGGATCTCTTTGACGGGATTCAGTTTGACCTTAACGCCGAAGTGACGAATGGACTGCCGGGGCTCAATAAAAGTGCGCCCCACGTAGTGATTTCGAATCAGTCCGAAATTAAAAGGTATACCCGATTCCTCCGAGTAGCCGAGGGCTGCTGTGACTCCGGAATCCGGGACCGGCACGACGACATCTGCTTCGACAAAGCTCTCACGGGCGAGCTGGCGCCCCATTTCGAACCGACTTTGATGAACGCTTCTCTCGAATACCTGGCTGTCCGGCCGGCTGAAATAGACATGCTCAAAAATGCAGTGTGCCTTTCTTGGAACGGGAGTCATCGAATACGATGTCAGGTTGTGGCCGTTGATTCGAAGTACTTCTCCCGGACGGATATCTCGAACGTACTCGGCCCCGATCAGGTCGAAAGCACAGGTCTCGGACGCCACAACGTAAGATCCATTGAGTCTTCCCAGGCAAAGAGGCCGAACTCCGTAGGCGTCACGTATGGCATACAGCTCTCGACTCGTCAGCATCAGCAGGGAGTAGGCTCCCCGGATGACCCGGAAAACGTCCAAAATCGCTTCATCCAGGTCTTCCCTGGGAGAGCGTGCCAGCAGATGAAGGATTACCTCGGTGTCGGACGTAGACTGGAAGATGGCACCTTCTGCTTCCAGCCAATGGCGGATCGTCTCAGCGTTGACCAGATTTCCGTTATGGGCCAGGGCAATCTGGCCCCGCCATGAATCGGTCAGGATGGGCTGAGCATTGGCGAGATCGCTGTCCCCGCTGGTGGAGTAACGGACATGGCCGATGGCAGAATCTCCGCGTAACTTCTCCAGGGTGTCGCTTTTGAAAATGTCAGCGACATAGCCCATCCCTCTCTCCTGATGGAGAGTCGTACCATCGCTACTGACGATCCCAGCCGATTCCTGGCCTCGATGTTGTAGAGCATAAAGGCCCAGGTAGGTATGGCGTGAAGCATCGGAGTGATTGGCGATTCCGAATACCCCGCACTCGTCATGAAATTTATCGGTTGCTGCGTTCAATGCCTAAACACCTCATCGAAGGTTGTATCCCAGTGCCTGCGTAGTTCAGTGATCGGATTGGAGACGAGAAGTTGGTCATTGACTTTAATCTGTAGCGAACTTTCTGCTACCTTTCCCAGCGGTGTTAACGGCAAGCTGGAGGAGGCCTGAAGAAATTCCTCAACCTGTTCGGAATCGACTGACACCAATACGCGCGAAGGAGTTTCGCTGAACAGGAAGTGGTCTGCCCGCAAGGAAGTGCCAATGTGAATCTCAGCTCCTAGATTTCCCACCAGACAGGATTCAGCCAGGGCACAGGCCAGTCCACCCTCCGACAGGTCGTGAGCCGAGACCAGCAAGCCCTTGCGAATCATAGCCAGAAGTTGTTCCTGGAGCCTCTTCTCTTCGTCCAGATCAATAACAGGACAGGGGGCTGCCAGGCCCAGACCCAGAACCTCGAGATAAATGCTTCCTCCCAGGTCGTCGCGTGTCTCACCCAGCAGGAAGAGATGGTCGCCCGGCTTTCGAAATCCTATGCCGGTAACATGGTCGATCTCCTCGATTTTTCCCACAATACCGAGGACAGGCGTAGGAAGAATTCCTGTCTCATTGGTTTCGTTATAAAAGCTTACATTTCCCCCCGTTATAGGTGTGCCGAAGATACGGCAAGCTTCCGCCAATCCCTCCACCGTTTCGACGAACTGCCACATGATTTCAGGATTTTCAGGGCTGGCGAAATTCAGATTGTTGGTGGCTGCCAGAGGTTTGGCTCCAGAGCAGACCAGATTTCGGCAGCATTCGGCCACCGCCAGGTGTGCTCCCATTCGCGGGTCCAGGTAGCTGAATCGGGCGTTACTGTCAAGAGACATCGCCAGTGCCCCTTTGAAGTTCTTCGAGCGCAGAACGGCAGCGTCGTGTCCGGGAAGCAGCACGGTATCGGTTCTAACCATGTGGTCGTACTGCTCGTATACCCATCCACGGCTGCTCAGGTGGGGCGAGCTCAGCATCGATTCCAGCAAGCGGTTATAGTCTTCGGGTTCGGGAAGATCCAGTTGACGCCAGTCCTGCAGCTCTTCGAGGTAGCGGGGACGTCGGGTGGGACGATTGTACACAGGCGCTTCATCGGTCAGAGCGTCGTTCAGGATATCGGCCACCTTCTGACCATCCTGATAAACCTCCATGCAAGGTGTTTCGCGAACCTCACCGATCACAACCGCCTCTAAATCCCACTTCCGAAAGATCTGGATGACTTCATCCTCCCGTCCCTGTTCGGCCACCAGTAGCATGCGTTCCTGTGACTCAGAAAGCATGATTTCGTAAGGTGTCATCCCGCTTTCCCGCTGGGGGACCTTTCGTAAATCGATGCTGACACCCAGACCTGCATGTGCACCCATTTCGCAGGTCGAGCAAGTGAGGCCGGCCGCGCCCATATCTTGAATACCGACGATTGCGCCACTTTTCATGGCTTCCAGGCAAGCTTCAAGGAGCAGCTTTCCCATGAATGGGTCACCGACCTGGACAGTGGGCCGCTTGGATTCGGAATCCGCGCTGAACTGTTCGGAGGCCATGGTTGCACCATGGATGCCGTCACGCCCGGTGCGGGCACCGACGTAGAGTACAGGATTTCCGACGCCGGAAGCAGTTGCCCGAAATATGCGGTCCGCTGGAGCAATTCCCAGGCAAAACACATTAACCAGCGGATTGTTGCTGTATCGGTCGTGAAAATGGATCTCTCCGCCAATGGTGGGAACACCGATGCAATTTCCGTATCCGGCGATTCCTGCCACTACTCCTTCCATGATCCACTGATT
>DATGOF010000394.1:0-3627 GCA_035306285.1 Acidobacteriota bacterium
GATTTTTTCGTTATCTGGGTACCAAAAAGTACAAGATGCACGTCCGTATCTTTATCGCTCGTTATCGAGGATATGCTCAGTGCGCGGACTGCGAAGGTGAAAGGCTTCGGCCTGAGGCGCGGGACGTTTATGTCGGGGGGAAGAGGATCTCGCAGCTAACCGGTTTCCCGATATCTGACCTGTACCACTTCTTCCAAGCATTCGAGTTACCTTCCGAATCCCAAGCAGTGGCCGGGAAGATCGTCCACGAAATTCGAAAACGGCTCCTGTTTTTGAAAAAGGTTGGTCTGCAATATCTTACTCTCGATCGATTGACCTCCACCCTGAGCGGAGGCGAAACTCAGCGAATTCACCTGGCTGCATCTCTGGGGTCTTCCCTCGTCGGCACCCTTTATGTTCTGGATGAGCCCTCAATCGGGCTTCATCTCCGAGATCAAGAAAGGCTGGTCGAAATCCTGTCTCAGCTTCGTGACCTGGGCAATACAATCGTCGTCGTTGAACATGAGCGGGAAATCATTCATCAGGCCGACTATGTAATCGATATGGGGCCCGGGGCAGGAGAAAACGGTGGAGAAGTGATTCACCAAGGTGACGTAGCGTCTCTACTTGACAACGACAGGTCGGTGACGGGACGCTACCTGTCCGGTCAACTGCGAATTCCTACCCCGGTATTTAGACGTTCTCCCTCTTCTAGCTACCTTTTGATCCGCAATGCTAGAGAACACAATTTGAAACGGATCGACGTAAAGATTCCACTCGGGGTCTTGACCTGCATCACCGGCGTATCCGGCTCGGGGAAGTCTACCCTGGTCCACGATGTGATTCATGCGGGCCTAAAGAAGCAACGGGGAGAGTGGAAAGGAAGTGTTGGGGCTTTCGATTCGATCGAGGGAGGCGGAGCCATTGCCGACGTCATCCTTGTGGATCAGAGTCCAATCGGTAGAACGCCCCGTTCCAATCCGGTGACTTATGTCAAAGCCTTTGACGAAATTCGCAAGTTGTTTGCCGCTCAGCGAGAGGCTCAAGCCAAAAATCTTTCGCCTGCCCACTTCTCATTCAATGTGTCGGGAGGGCGCTGCGAAACTTGCCAGGGAACGGGAACTGTTACTGTTGAAATGCAGTTTCTTGCAGACGTCCAGCTGGTCTGTGAAGACTGCGGAGGAAAGCGGTTTACCCAGCGCGTTCTTGACGTGACTTACCGGGGACACAATATCGATTCTGTCCTGAACATGACCGTCCAGCAGGCCATTGCCTTTTTCAGTTCGGAAACGTCGCTGGTTCGAAAATTGAAGGTCTTGGAGGAAGTCGGGCTGGGCTACCTGCGACTGGGCCAACCGGCAACGACTCTTTCCGGAGGTGAGGCCCAGAGGATAAAGCTGGCCTCCTATTTGGCTCGCAAAGCTGCAGGCAACTCACTTTTCATATTAGATGAACCCACCACTGGTTTGCACTTTGAAGATATTCACAAGTTGCTGAGAGCTTTTGATCGCCTGATCTCGCAGGGAGCCAGTTTAATCGTGATCGAGCACAATCTGGATGTAATCAAATCGGCCGACTGGATAATCGATCTAGGTCCAGAGGGAGGCGATGAAGGAGGAGAAGTCGTAGCAGCAGGAACCCCTGAGGAAATCGCCCGCTGCGACCGCTCTCATACCGGTCGCTATCTGCGCTCGTATCTCTTTCGCCAGGAAGAGATTGTTTCTCGTTCGAACTAATTCAGGAATATCGCTTCGTGCGGGGGTTGAATGGCCACACTCCCGGCGTCAGGCCATCTTGCCCCACTTGTTCCCCGCGTCTCTGCGGTGAGAATCAACCGAAAAGCTCCAGTGCGCAACTTCCGGCTTTCACGCGAGATCCCGACGGCGAACTGACCGGGCTTTCCCGGTTACCTCATCCACATCGATAATCACAGAGCAGAAACGGGGAGAAGAGATAGCCGGCTCAAAGCGGGAGCCAATTCCCGTCAAGAATCGATGCAGCGAAGGTTCTATCTTCATTCCAATCACTGAATCGTAGCTACCCGTCATTCCTACATCGGATATATAGGCTGTGCCCTCCGGAAGGACTCTTGCATCTGCAGTCGGCACGTGGGTATGAGTACCAAGAACAGCTGTCACGCGACCGTCAAGATGCCAACCGAATGCCATCTTTTCAGATGTGGCCTCGGCATGAAAGTCTACGATGATGACTCTGGCCTTTTTTCGGAGACGTTCAAGATGCTGATCGACAGCCCGAAACGGGCAATCGATAATCGGCATAAACACTCTTCCCTGGAAATTAAGGACGGCCACCGAGACACCAGCGGCACTTTCTCCCAGATAGCTAAACTGCCCCGGCAATCCGGGTGGATAGTTGCCGGGCCGGAGCAGCCGCGGCTGGCGATTGAAATAATCCATGATCTCGCGCTTGTCCCAGATGTGATTGCCTGAAGTCATCACATCTACACCCATTTTCAGGATCTTTTCCGCGATTGAAGGAGTAATCCCAAAACCTCCGGCGGCATTTTCGACATTTACGATAGTGAAGTCGATCTGCTCCTCTGACTGAACCCTTTCAAGATTCTCTTTCAGGATGCGACGTCCTGCTCGCCCGACGATGTCCCCTACAAACAAAATCTTCATATGTCTTGCCAAGCGGAGAAGAGGTGGAAGAATGGACTTCTCGGCTCATCAGCCTTTCTAGCGAGCGTAATCGACAACCCGCATCTCCCGAATCAGGGTAATTTTTATCTGTCCGGGATATTCAAGTTCGCGCTCGATCTTTTTGGCAATATCTTTGCTGAGCCAGAAAGCCTGCTCGTCTGTGACCTTGCTGCTTTCAACCACGACGCGAATCTCGCGGCCGGCCTGAAGAGCAAACGCTTTGGCAACTCCGGAAAAAGAAGCGGCCAGTTCTTCGAGCTTTTCCAGTCTCTTCACGTAACTCTCCAATACCTCTCTGCGTGCCCCAGGGCGAGCTGCTGACAGAGCGTCTGCCGATTGAACCAGCACGGCCTCGACAGTCTTAAATTCGACGTCAAAATGATGGGCTTCGATGGCGTGGATGACTTCCCAGGATTCGCCGTGCTTCCGAGCAATCTCTACGCCCAGCTGGAGGTGGGTTCCTTCCATGTCACGATCAACGGCTTTGCCGATGTCGTGAAGCAATCCGGCACGCTTGCAGACTTCCACATTGGCACCCAGTTCTCGCGCCATGATTGCGGCAAGATATGCTACGTCACGGCTGTGATTGAGAACGTTTTGCCCGTAACTGGTTCGATACCGGAGTCTGCCCAGCAAGCGGAGAATTTCGTCGTCAAGCTTATGGATTCCCAGCTCGAAAGCAACCTGCTCGCCCTCCTCTCGCAGGTTCTCCTCCATGTCGCGCTGAACGCGGGCCACTACCTCTTCAATGCGCGCTGGATGAATTCTGCCATCCTTGATCAGCTGTTGGATTGAGAGTCGGGCAACTTCTCTCCGCAAGGGGTCGAACCCTGAGAGAATGACGGCTTCGGGTGTATCGTCGACGATCAGATCGACCCCGGTGGCTTGCTCCAGAGCACGGATATTTCTGCCTTCGCGACCGATGATGCGACCCTTCATTTCATCGGAGGGCAGATCAACAACCGAGACACTCGATTCCACGACA